>CAMODR010000198.1 GCA_946611495.1 uncultured Methanobrevibacter sp.
ATAAAAAATTAATTAAAAAAAGAAAAGAAAAGAATAAAATTAAAATTCCTTTAACATTTCAACAATTTCTTCTCTGCCATAGCCTAATTTTACTAAAATAGTTTTAAGACTATCGCCATCTTCCCATTTTAACTCTTTCCATGCTTTAAAGTCATTTCTTAAAATAGCATTAATTAAAAGTTGGACTGTAATAAAATCATCACTATCAATAACCATTAAAGCTTCAGTTTTTGAGAATTTTCCTTCAGGGTCAACCAAATCATATTTACCTGAATCCATATCTTTCTTAACAATCGCACTATCTATCTTAAAAGGCATTTTAACACCAAACCAAATCAATAACTAATAAATAAAAAATAATAATAAAAAAAATAAAAAACCTATAAAAAAAATTAAATTAATGAAAAATATGATTTTCCATTAATACAATTAAATATTGTCAATATGATCATTTAATGACTTAACTTTCAAATCATTTTCCTTAACAGCAGCTATAGCGTTTAATGCAGCTCTTGCTCCTGCCAAGGTAGTCACATATGGAATTCCAAGCTCAATAGCTAAACGTCTAATGGTATAACCATCTTTAGAAGCTTGTTCACCATGAGGAGTGTTAATGATCATATCAATTTTTCCATCCAAAATAGCTTCCTTAATGTTTGGATGTCCTTGAGATACCTTCTTGATTCTTGTAATAGGAACGTCGAATATGGAATCAGCTGTACCTCTTGTAGCCAAAATATTAAATCCTAAATCATGAGCCTTTTCAGCAATAGGTTGGATTTTCTTTTTGTCTTGTTCCCTTACACTCATAAAGAGATTTCCTTCTTTAGGCAAGTCCATACCTGCTGCAAGTTGAGATTTATAGAAAGCAAGACCGAAATTCTCATCAATACCTATACTTTCACCAGTAGACTTCATTTCAGGACCTAAGATACTGTCAGATTCTGTTAATTTTAAGAATGGGAATACAGATTCCTTAACAGCCACATGGTTTATCTTAATCTCTTTAGTTAAATTTAACTCTTCAAGGGTAGCGCCCATCATCAAGGATGTTGCCACTTTTGCAAGAGGAACTCCAATAGCCTTACTTACAAATGGAACAGTCCTACTTGCTCTTGGGTTAGCTTCAATTATGTAGACTCTTTCCTCATCCAATTTAACTGCATATTGAATGTTCATTAAACCAATGACATCTAACTCTAAAGCTAATTTTCTTGTATTTTCTCTGATGACTTCAAGCAAATGTTCTGGGATTGTTTGAGGTGGAATTACACAAGCGGAATCTCCAGAGTGGACACCTGCCTCTTCAATGTGTTCCATAATACCTGCAATGAACACATCTTTGCCGTCACATAATAAATCAACATCAAGTTCCACTGCATCTTCAAGGAACTTATCCACAAGAATTGGATGTTCTGGTGAAACCTTTACAGCCTCTTTCATATATTCCTCAAGCTCATCTACACCATAAACGATTTCCATTGCTCTTCCACCAATAACATAGGATGGACGAACAAGAACTGGGAAACCGATTCTTTCTGCAGCTTCACGAGCTTCATCAAATGAATTAGCCAATCCATAAGGAGCTTGATGAATGTTTAATTTATTCAATACTTCAGTGAATCTTTCCCTATCCTCTACTCTATCAATGCTTTCATATGGAGTACCTAAGATTTTAACTCCTGCCTTTGCAAGAGGGACTGATAGGTTAATGGAAGTCTGACCTCCGAATTGGACAATGACTCCTTCAGGTTCAACTTGCTCTATAATGCCCATAATATCCTCAAAGGTTAAAGGCTCAAAGAACAACTCATCTGAAATGTCATAGTCAGTACTTACGGTTTCAGGGTTGTTGTTTACAAGTATTGTTTCAATTCCTTGGTCCTTTAAAGCCAAGCTTGAATGTACACAACAGTAGTCAAACTCAATTCCCTGACCGATTCTGATTGGTCCAGCACCAATGATCAATATTTTCCTATTATCGGTTTTGATAAGCTCATTACCCTTATCATAGCTGCTGTAGTAGTAAGGAGTTTTAGCTTCAAACTCAGCAGCACAGGTATCTACCATCTTATATGATGGCTTGATGTCAAACTTATCAAGCAAAGCCTTTACATCCTCTTCGCCAATGCCTGCAAGTTTTGCAAGGGTAAAGTTAGAGAATCCTAATTTTTTAGCTTCAAGCAAGAATTCTTCATCTTCTAAAGCTTCTTTAGTTACTTTATTTTCAAATTCAACAATGTTTTCTATTTTGTATAAGAAGAATGCATCCATATTTGAAAGCTCTGCAAGCTCTTCTACACTTCTGCCATCCTTAATTGCAGAGTACATATGGAATAGTCTTTCATCAGTAGGGTTTGCAAGATTGTCTTCAGTATACTCAAGATATTCGAAACCGTGCAATCCAATATCCAATGAACGAATAGCCTTTTGAATAGCTTCCTCATAGGTTCTTCCAATAGCCATTACCTCTCCAGTAGCTTTCATTTGAACTCCTATTTTTCTGTCAATTCCTTTAAACTTGTCAAATGGCCATCTTGGGATTTTTACAACGATATAATCGATGGATGGTTCAAAGGAAGCAGGAGTCTCTTTGGTAATGTCATTTTGAATTTCATCTAAAGTCAATCCTAATGCCACTTTTGATGAGATCTTAGCAATAGGATAACCGGTAGCCTTAGATGCAAGTGCACTGCTTCTGCTCACACGAGGGTTAACCTCAATAATCTTGTATTCATTAGTTTCAGGATTTAATGCAAATTGGATATTACATCCACCATTAATTCCTAAGTTTCTGATAATCTTAATGGAAGCGTCTCTTAGACGTTGACATACTTCATCGTTTAGATTTTGAATAGGAGCCACTACAATACTGTCTCCAGTGTGAATACCCATAGGATCCACATTTTCCATATTACAGACAATGATACAGGTGTCATTCTTATCTCTCATGACTTCAAACTCGATTTCCTTCCAACCAAGTACAGACTCGTCAATTAAGACCTGGTTAATGTAACTCATGTCAAGTCCATGAGTAGCAATTTCAATAAGCTCTTCCTTATTATGAGCTATTCCACCACCAGTACCTCCTAAGGTAAATGCTGGACGGACAATAACTGGATAGCCGATTTCCTCAACAGCCTCTAAAGCCTCATCTACAGATTCTACAGCATGACATTTTGGAATAGGTTCATCTAACCTATCCATAAAGTTAGCAAACAAGTCTCTATCTTCTACATCAGCAATGGTCTGAACATCAGATCCAATAACCTTAATTCCATCTAAAAGACCTAATTTTCCAAGTTCAGTTGCTATGTTTAAACCTGTTTGTCCTCCCATAGTAGGTAAAATAGCATCAATCTTCTCTTTTTCAATAATTTGACGAACAAGTTCTGGAGTTAAAGGCTCTGTATAAACAGTATCTGCCATATCCATATCAGTTTGGATGGTAGCAGGATTACTGTTAACAAGAACAGTTTCCAATCCTTCTTCCCTAAGGGATTTACAAGCTTGTGAACCTGAGTAGTCAAACTCAGCAGCTTGTCCAATTTGAATAGGTCCAGAACCAATTATAAGCACTTTATTAATATCCTTATCAACAGGCATCTTATCCTCTCTCAATAATATCTAATCTAATTTTTATTAACTTATAAAATTTAAATACAATGAAAATATTTTTTTAATTAAATCTAGTCTAATACTCCCTAATTGCTT
>CAMODR010000199.1 GCA_946611495.1 uncultured Methanobrevibacter sp.
TTTTTTAAATTTTAACATTCAACAAAATTATATAAAACTTTATATATTGAAATCACTTATTTATTATTAAAGGGGTGAATATAATGGACTTAAAAAGAAAATCAATTCTTATTTTAACAATATTCTTTATTCTTACTATTTTAATGTCAAGCGTTAGCGCTTTAGAGTTTTCAAAAGATTATAATTTGACTACCCAGTCCTTTAATAAGGATGAAATATGGAGCGGCGTAGGTATTCTTATAGATGTTCCTTCTGATAGTCACTTTACTTTGGCAAAAGAGTATTCTGGTCCTATTAAAAATGCTGAGGGGAAAGGAAATTTATCTGTTTTTATAAATCATGGTGGCTATGCCGATGAAGTTTCTATGATGGTTCTCGTTGAGAGTGACAATAATGATGGAACTCTTGGAACTGAGTTTATTCATGATTTGATGGCAGATTATAAGAAGATAGATTCCTATAAGGGCATAACAATTTTAGAATTGGATAACAGTTCTGATATTTTATATGATTCTGAAGCTAATGGCACTGATATAAATTCATCTAATTCTACTGATGCGGATTCTTCTGCTTCTGCTGATTTGGATTTGTCTGATGTGAATTCATCTAGTTCTGTTGATTTGAATTTATCCGATTTGAATTCTTCAGCTATTGGCATTAATCAAGTCTCTTATGCAGAGCCTGAAACTAAAGCGCCTAAATATGCTATGGCATGCAGCACTGAAGATGGAGCACATGCATTTGTCTTATTTGGAAATGAATTGGATCTAATGAAGGATATGTGTGAACAGTTCTATTTTGAAATGTAAACCTATTCCTTTTCTTTTTATTTTCTATTAAATGTAAATATTCTTTTTATTTTGGAATGTAAACTATTCTTTTTCTTTTTGTTCTTATTTTAAATATTTTTTCTTTTTTGAATTTGATTTCTCTCTTTTCACTATTTTTCGATTATCTTTAGATAAGTATATTAAAACATTTTCATATAATAAAAACTATGATAACATTTATAACTGGGAACAAACATAAAGTAATAGAAGCAGAGAATATTTTTCAAATTTTTGGAGTTAAACTCGAGCATATTGACTTAGGTTACATGGAACCTCAAGGAACTCTTGAGGATGTGGCCAAGTTTGGTGCAAAATATGCTTGCCAAGAATTAAATAAGCCTGCGATTGTGGAAGATGCTGGTTTATTCATAAAGGCTTTAAACGGTTTTCCAGGAACTTATTCCTCATATGTACAAGATTCACTTGGAAATCAAAATATATTAAAGCTTATGGAAGGAATTGACGATAGATACGCTGAATTCAGGTCAGTTATTGGGTATTGCGCTCCCAATTCTGAGCCCAAGGTCTTTTTAGGGCGTGTCAAAGGTCAAATCGCTCATGAAGAAAGAGGTAATCTTGGTTTTGCTTATGATCCACTATTTTTAGTGCCTGAGGTAGGTAAAACCTTCGGAGAACTTACTACTGAAGAGAAAAATCAGTTTTCACATAGAAGAAACTCTTTAGAAAAATTTATCAATTGGTATGTAAGCCAAGATGATGAATGATTTTTAAATCTTTTTAGACTTTTCTTAGACAATGTAATCGAAGATTTTTAAATGCTTTTCTATCCTGCAGTTCTGTATTGCAGTCTGGATTTGTTTAAGGCTTGCTTAATCTATGGTTCTATCATGGTCTATGGCATGCTTTATTTTTAAGGGTCCATATTATATTGTGCTAAATGAAGTGAATTGAATTTTAAATGCTTCTAATCGGTTTTATCAATTGAATTTTTTTTTTAAGTGTTTAAAAAGACCTTACTATAAATAATCAAAAAACTTATTGGAGAGGATATTTATGGCAAGACCAGATTGGATTATGTATTCTAATGAAGAAATCGAAGAATTTATTGTTAAATTTAAAAGAGAAGGTAAATCTGCAAGTGAAATCGGTGTAATCTTAAGAGACCAATACGGAATTCCTAGTGTAAAGGAAGTAACCGGTGAAAAAATCACTGAAATCTTAAGAAAAAACGGACAAGCTGATGACTATCCTGAAGATTTAATGAACTTAATTAGAAGAGCAGTAAATATCAGAGATCACTTAGAAGAAAACCCAAAAGACCTTCATGGTAGAAGAGGTTTAACTATCATTGAATCTAGAATTCGTAGATTAGGTAAATACTATGCACAAAATGGCCAATTACCAGAAGGATGGAGATACGATCCAACAAAAGCAGCACTTCTCGTCAAATAAGTCTAGTGAAGAAGAGAATGCCTTATTATATAGGGCAGGTGTTGCATGTGATATGCTTAAGAAGCATATCGAAAATGAAGACATTATAAGAATAATTTCTCATAATGATGCTGATGGACTTTCAGCAGCAGGTGTTATAGCAAATGCTATAAAAGAAGAAGGCGGACAGTTTCACGTAACTATTGTTCCTCGCCTTAAGGCTGATGTAATTAGAGATGTATCTAAGGAAAAATACGAATTGTATGTTTTCTCAGATATGGGAAGCGCTTGCATTAAGCAGCTAAACCGTCTCAAATCAGATGTTATTGTAGCTGACCATCACCAACCAAGTGAGCATACTCCTAAAGACAATCTTATTCATGTTAATCCCCATTTATTTGGAATTGACGGCAGTCGTCACATAAGTGGTGCAGGATCTAGCTATTTGGTAGTTAGAAACATGAATAAAAAACATTTGGCTTATATGGCTCTTATTGGTGCTTTTGGTGATATGCAATGTTCCAACAGATTCACTGGTGTTAATCAGTTAATCTTGAAGGACGGGCAAGAAGCTGGAAACTTAGAACTTCATGAGGATTTAAAAATTGTTTCTAAGGCTCAAGAACCTTTATTCAAGTCAATTGCCTATACATTAAATCCTGCTTTGCCAGGATTGACTGGAAGGCTAGACAATGCTCAAGAGCTCCTTGAAGAGATGGGAGTCTCTTATGGCCTTAGTTTCCTTGACCTTGAAGATGAGGAAAAGGACGTTGTTAAGGATGAGCTTGTAAAGGTCAATCCAAAAATATTTGGAGATGTCTACAGTGTTCCTAGTGAACATCCTGTTTTAAGGGACTTAGAAGAATATTCATCAATTTTAGATGCTTGTGGGAAGAATAAGGAATATGGCTTGGCTCTTAGCATTATCTTAGGCGAAAGAGAAAAGTCTCTTGATGAGGCTTTAAAACTTCAAAAACGCTATAGGGAAGATCTTACTAAAGGATTTGATTGGATAAGCCGTGAAGGCGCTCAACAATTGAATAGCATTCAATATCTTTATAGTGAAGATAAAGTTTTAAAAAGCATTATGGGTACAATTGCAGGTGTAGGAATGTCTGCTCAAATCTTAAGTGATGAAAAGCCAGTGATTGGTCTATCAAGACTTCATAAAGATATTAAAGTCTCTGGTAGGGCAACTAGGCCACTTGTTGAACGTGGAGTTAATTTAGGAAAAGCGTTATCTGATGCTTCCCTTAACTTCGGTGGACAAGGAGGTGGGCATGACATTGCAGCTGGTGCTATGATACCTTATGAGGCTAAGGATAATTTCTTGCATTTGGTTGATCAAATTATTGAGCATCAATTAAATGGCTAAGCTTATTCTTAGCTATTTTCTTTTTTATCTTTATTTTTAGAGTTTTAATCTTTTTTTAGTGTTTTGTTTTTA
The DNA here is from genome assembly GCA_946611495.1 of uncultured Methanobrevibacter sp. Classification (GTDB taxonomy): domain Archaea; phylum Methanobacteriota; class Methanobacteria; order Methanobacteriales; family Methanobacteriaceae; genus Methanobrevibacter. Next base: position 3,670 of record CAMODR010000199.1, read on the forward strand.
TTTTGTTGTTTTTTTTCTGTTTTTGGGTTTTTATTT
>CAMODR010000200.1 GCA_946611495.1 uncultured Methanobrevibacter sp.
ATGGTATTCTATGTAAACAAGCTTCAACAGATTCTAGACAATCCCACTTTTGTTGTCATCACAGACCGAAATGACCTGGACGACCAGCTGTATGGCCAATTCAGCAAATGTTCTGAATTTTTAAGACAAACCCCCAAACAAGCAACAAGCAGAGCAAATTTAAAGGAATTATTGAATAATCATCTTGCAAACGGCATCTTTTTCACCACAATGCAGAAATTTGAGGAGTCCGATGAGCCGTTAACAGAACGTCGGGATGTGATAGTGATTTCTGATGAAGCTCACCGCAGTCAATACGGCTTGGAGGAAAGCGTAGATCCTGAAACAGGTGAAATACGAATCGGTGCGGCCCGTAAAATCAGGGATGCGCTACCAAATGCTACTTATATAGGATTTACTGGAACTCCGATATCCAGAAGGGATAGAAGCACTCGAGAGGTATTCGGTCACTATATCGATATTTATGACATGACTCAATCAGTCGAGGATGGAGCTACAGTTCCTATTCACTACGAAAGCCGTGTTGCAAAGATAAATCTGGATGAGGAACTTCTTGAAAAAATCGATGAGCTGTATGATGAATTGGCACTTGAAGCGGAAGCTCACAACATAGAAAAAAGCAAAAGAGTTCTCAGTAAAATGGAGACTTTGCTGGGAGCTCCTGAAATACTGGATAATGTCTGCACAGATATTATTAACCACTATGAAAACAATCGTGCATTTGAACTCACTGGAAAGGCTATGATTGTGGCTTATTCTAGAAAAATAGCCATTGATATGTATAAGAAGATTCTTGAACTGCGCCCGGACTGGGATGAGAAAGTCAAGGTGGTCATGAGCGGCTCCAACAAGGATCCTGAGGAATGGCATGAGATCATAGGGGATAAAACATATAAAAAACAATTGGAAAAGAAGTTTAAAGATGACGATGACCCTATGAAGATAGCCATTGTTGTTGATATGTGGCTTACCGGATTCGATGTCCCGTCTTTGGCTACAATGTATGTATACAAGCCAATGAAAGGCTATAATCTCATGCAGGCTATTGCAAGAGTAAACCGTGTTTTCAAAGGAAAAGAGGGCGGACTTATTGTTGATTATATAGGAATTGCATCTGCATTAAGACAGGCGATGAGTGAATACACCGAGAGGGACAATAAGAAATATGGGGACATGGATGTGGAGAAAATCGCATACCCTAAATTCAAGGAAAAACTGGAAGTCTGCCGCGACCTCTTCCATGGATATGATTACAGCAGATTCTTTGGAGATAGCGACCTTGAGAGGTCCAACATAATTGCAGGTGGAGTAAACTTTTTAGAAAATCCGTCTAGAAAAAAAATTAAAAAAACATATATCAAGGAAGCATTGCTCCTCAAACAAGCTTTATCATTATGTAGGAGCGTGGCTTTAGAAAAAGAAAGATTCGAAGCGGCTTATTTTGAAGCGGTCAGATCAGTGATTGTGAAAATAAATTCAGATAGGAAATTGTCATTCAAGGAAATAAACGAAAGGGTTTCAATATTGCTTAATCAATCCATTAAAAGCGATGGAATTATCAACATTATTGATGTTCAGGATGAATTTTCATTATTCGACCCTAGTTTCATGGATAAGGTCAAAAATATTAAAGAAAAGGATTTCATAATAAAAATCCTTGAAAATCTTCTCAATGACAAGGTGAGAATTTATAAAAGGACTAACTTGGTTAAATCAGAGCAATTCACCGAGCTGATGAAATCTACTATGAATAATTATATCAATGGGCATATCTCCAATGAGGAAGTCATTAAAGAACTATTGGAATTAGCTAAAAAAATCAAGGAATCTGATGAGGAAGGGGAAAAACTGGGGCTTACTAGCGAAGAACTGGCATTTTATAATGCAATCGCACTTCCTGAAAATATTCATGACTTTTATAATAATGAGGAATTAGTTGCAATCACTCAGGAATTGACTGAGGCTCTCAGGAGAAACAGGACAATTGACTGGCAAAAAAAGGAAAGTGCAAGGGCTAATATGCGAAGAATAGTCAAGAGATTGCTAAGAAAATATGATTATCCTCCTAAGGAGCTGGATGGTGCATTAACTAAAGTAATTGCACAATGTGAGTTATGGGCTGATGAAGCGATTTAAATTTTTTTATGATACGTGGTTATTATGGCAAATACAAGTGAAATAGGTTTTGAAAAACAGATATGGGATGCGGCTGATGAACTTAGAGGTTCAATGGATGCTGCAGAATACAAGCATGTGATTTTAGGATTGATTTTTTTAAAATATTTATCCGATAAATTCGAGCAAAGATATAATGAGCTTGTTGATGAAGGAAGTGGATTTGAAGAGGATAGGGATGAATACACTGCAGAAGGAGTATTCTTCGTTCCTCCTGAAGCCAGATGGTCTGAAATTTCCAAGAAGGCGCATACTGCTGAAAACGGTAAAACTATAGATAATGCAATGCGTTTGATTGAAAATGAGAACAATTCTCTTAAAGGAATTCTGCCAAAAAGCTTTTCAAGACCTGAACTAGATAAAACTAAACTTGGAGCGGTTATCGATTTATTTACAAATGTTCAAATGTCTGACCATGGAGACAAGAAAGACATTCTCGGACGTACTTATGAATACTGCTTGAGTATGTTTGCAGAAACAGAAGGCAAAAAGGCCGGGGAGTTTTACACTCCAGCATGTGTGGTAAAGACATTGGTTGCTGTTCTGCAGCCGTATAATGGACGTGTATATGACCCTTGTTGTGGTTCCGGAGGAATGTTCGTCCAATCTAAGAACTTCATTGAAAACCACAGCGGAAACATTAAGGATATTTCTGTTTATGGTCAGGAATACAATCCAACCACTTGGAAAATGGCTAAAATGAACCTTGCAATAAGAGGCATTGAAGCGGATTTAGGAGAAAACAATGCAGATACTTTCAGAGTGGATCTCCACCCTACTCTAAAAGCTGATTATGTCATGGCAAATCCTCCTTTCAACTTGAAGAAATGGGGTCAGGAAGATTTGCAGGATGATGTTCGCTGGAAATATGGAATTCCTCCAAAGAACAATGCAAACTTTGCTTGGATGCAGCATATGATTCATCATTTAAATCCAAATGGTAAAATAGGGCTTGTTTTAGCTAATGGTTCATTGTCTTCAACAACTGGTGGTGAAGGCAAAATCAGGCAGGCTATTGTGGAGGATGACTTGGTTGAAGCTATTGTCGCGCTTCCTACCCAGCTGTTCTATACTACTGGAATTCCTGTTTGTCTTTGGTTCTTGAATAGGAATAAGAAACAAGAAGGAAAAACCTTATTCATTGATGCCCGTGAAATGGGAACCATGGTTTCTCGTAAATTAAGGGAATTGACTGATGAGGATATAAATCTCATTGCTGATACTTATAACAAGTTTGTTGACGGAACTCTTGAAGATGAAAAAGGATTCTGTAAGGTTTCAGATATTGAAGAGATTAAAAAGCATGATTTTATTTTAACCCCAGGACGTTATGTTGGTTTCAAGCCTGAAGAGGACGATGGTATTCCATTTGAAGAGAAGATGGCTACATTAACTAAAGAGCTTGGGGAATTGTTTGAAGAGTCTAATAAGCTTGAGAGTAAGATTAGGCAAAGCTTGAAGGAGATTGGATTTGAGTTTTAAACTCAAGTTTTACACGGAGGGATAAATTTGAGTTTAGA
>CAMODR010000201.1 GCA_946611495.1 uncultured Methanobrevibacter sp.
TTTTATTTTCTATTTTTATTAGTTTCTATTTTATCGAACTATTTTCTATTTTCTAGTTTTATGATTTTTATCAAAATTTATTAAATTTTTTTTGTTTCATATTTGTTGAACATCTTTTTTAAATAATTTTTTATACTTTTAAAATCAAATATAATAAAGTACTATAATTAAAAGAGATTTAATTTATAGAATTATTAAATTACTAATTAAAAAAGATTATAGATTATATTAAATTACTATAATTAATAAAAAAATTTAGTTTTAAGATTATTTTTATAAATGAAAATAATTTTTCTCATTATTTTAAAAATTTAGGATGATATTATGCTTCAAATTGCAGTTACAGGAAAACCAAATGTAGGAAAGTCTTCATTTTTTAATTCAGCAACTGCATCTCAAGTGGAAATGGCAAACTATCCATTTACAACAATAGATGCAAATAAGGCTGTAGGTCATGTTATCAGTGAATGTCCTTGTAAGGAACTAAACGTCACTTGCAATCCGAATAACTCTCAATGTATCGACGGTACAAGATTAATTCCAATTGAACTAATCGATGTTGCAGGTCTTGTTCCAGGGGCTCATGAAGGTAAAGGTTTAGGAAACAAGTTTTTAGATGACTTGATGCAAGCAAAAGTCTTTATTCATGTAATTGATGCTTCTGGAGGAACTGATGCTGAAGGAAATCCTGTAGACATTGGAAGCCATGACCCATTGGACGATATTGAATTCCTAGAGCATGAGATTGTCATGTGGATGTATGGAATCGTTAGCAAAAACTGGGTAAGGCTTATCCGTAAGGTTGAAGCTGAACATTTGGACTTTTCAAAAGTCATTTTCGATCAGTTATCAGGTACAGGAATTCTAATTGAAGATGTAATCGAAGCATTAAGAACTGTTAATCCTAATTATGGCAAATGGGAAGATGAGGACTTAATAGAATTTGTCCGCAATCTTTTAAATATTGCAAAGCCAAGCATAGTCATTGCAAATAAGGCAGACTTGCCTGGAGCAAAAGAGAATATTGAAAGAATGAAAGAGAAATATCCTCGTGTCATTGCAACATCTGCAGAATCTGAACTTGCACTTGTCAATGCAGCAAGGGCAGGACTCATATCCTATGTTTCTGGAGATTCAAGTTTTGAAATCTTAGAGAAAGATAAGCTTAATGCAAATCAAATCAAGGCTTTAGAATATATTCAAACTAATATCCTTGATGTTTATGGAAGTACAGGTATTCAAGAAGCTCTTAACACTGCTGTATTTGATCTTTTAGACATGATTGTTGTTTATCCAGTGGGAGATGAGCATAAGTTCACTGACCAAAAGGGAAACGTATTGCCTGATGCTTTCTTGGTTCCAAATGGCTCCACTCCTCGTGAATTTGCATATATCATTCACACAGATATTGGTGATAAGTTCATGCATGCAGTAGATGCAAGAAAGAATATGAGAATAGCAAGCGATTATGAAATCCAAGACAGGGATATTATTAAGATTGTAACTCGTTAATTGAAATCCAAGACAGGGATATTATTAAGATTGTAACTCGTTAATTGAAATCCAAGACAGGGATATTATTAAAATAGTAACTAGGTAATCATTTAATAGATAATTCTGTTTATTGGCTTATTAATTTGATTTAATTATAATATTTAATATTTTTTTATTTTTAGGTGTTTATTATGATGCATCCACGTCCAAGTCCAATTGCGGCTTCTTTATATACTTTAAGAGATTTAAATGCTGATGTAATTATTATGCATGGGCCTCACGGCTGTTGCTTTAGAACAGGAAGGCTCCTTGAAACTGATGGGGTCCGTGTAGTGACTACAGCTATGGCAGAGAATGACTTTATTTTAGGTGCTGGAGAAAAGCTTGAGGAAACATTGCAAGAGGCTTACGACACATTCCATCCTAAACTTATTGGAATCGTTGGAACCTGTGCAAGTATGATCATAGGTGAAGACCTTAAGGAACCTATAGAAAACCTTGGTCTTGATGCTGTTGTCCTTCCGGTAGAGTCTCATGGTGGTTTTGGTGAAGGGGACAACACTGAAGGGGCTATTGCAGTCCTTAATGCCGCTGTAGAGTATGGAGTCATTCCTCAAGAAGAGGCTGAGCGTCAAAATGAAATGCTACGTCTTGCAACAGAAGTTGAAAAAACCCGTGGAATGGCACAAGGTAAATACATAAAGCCTAATTTTGGAGATAATAAGGAAAAAATAGCAAGGATAATTGTAGATGCAGTAAAAGAAAATAAGAATGTTGCTTTTGTTCTTAACTCTAAAAAGGAAACATCATACTTATTTGCAGACATTCTAAACTGTGACTTCTCTAAGCTTGTTGAAGGTGCAGATTCAAATTCAGATATTGACAATCTTCATTTCATTGCAAACCTTGATGAAAACATTGGACTTCCAAGAATCAGACAGCATGCAACAAACATTACAAATGAGCTTAAAGAGACTGGAATAGAGATTGAATGCATCACTGGAGGTCTTGATGAGTATCCAGTCACTCCAAGAAAGGCAGAAGAATATCTTAAGGAGATCAACCCAGACCTTGTTATTGTTGCAGGTGTTCCTCATGCATTGTATGTGGAAGAGCTTGACTGTGAAACCATTGCAGTAACAGATGGTCCTAGACTTGTTCAGCCTTTAAGAGAATTAGGTTACTCTCATGTGATAGCTGAATTAGATGCTCATTCTAAGACATTGGGTATAGATAGCATTGTTGATTCTGACTTTGGTATGATGATACGTTCAGTAATTGAATGGGAGCTTGAATAAAATTAATATTTATTAAGATAACTATCATTTTAATTAATCATTGTTTTAATTTAAATTATATTTTATTTTGAGTTAAAAACATTGCTCATATATTTGATGAAAATGGTTGATTGAGGATTATTGTAAAAGAATTTTTTTAAAAAGGTATTTTTATGATTACAATTATTGATTATAAAAGCGGAAATCTCAGAAGCATTTCAAACAGCTTTAAGAAGATTGGATCTGAAGCTTTGATAACCAGCGATCCTGAGGATATTGCTAATGCAAAACATCTTGTCCTTCCTGGTGTAGGTGCTTTTGGTACAGCTATGGAAAACATTGAACCTTATAAAGATGTAATATTTGAACATATCGATGATGGAAAGCCATTTTTAGGAATTTGCTTAGGTCTTCAGGTTCTATTGTCTTCAAGTGATGAGACTCCTGGAGTTAAAGGCCTTGATATATTTAAAGGTCATGTAGAAAAGATACCTGAAGGAAGAAAGATACCTCATATGGGTTGGAATCAGTTGAAAATAGTTAAGGACTGTCCTATTTTGGATGGTGTGGATGGAAAGGATTTCTATTTTGTACACTCATATCACGCAGTCTTGGATGATATAGATAATTTGTCTGCAACAACTGATTATGGAATTGAATTGACTGCAGCAGTATCTTCTGGTAATGTATTTGCTACTCAGTTCCACCCTGAAAAAAGTGGAGTTCCAGGCTTAAAAATACTTAAAAACTTTGTTGATTTAGAGTTTTAAGTATTCTTTTTTTAAATATTTCTTAATACATTTGTAAATTCTTTTTTTATTATTTTAGATTATTATTTAATTTTATTTTTTAATCTTTTTTTCTATTTTTTCTATTTTATCCTGTTTTTTATCATATTTTTT
>CAMODR010000202.1 GCA_946611495.1 uncultured Methanobrevibacter sp.
GAGTTTAAGCTTTTTTCATTCATATTCCCTCTCCCCTTTTTTGAGCATTTAATGTATTGTAGTAGTATCCTTTCAATTCAAGAAGCTCTTCATGGTTTCCTTGCTCTATTATTTCACCATCTTCAATTACAATGATCTTGTCTGCATTTCTTACTGTAGATAATCTATGTGCAATAATGAAGCTTGTTCTGTTTTCCATTAGCTTGTCCATTGCCTCTTGAATTATCTTTTCAGTTCTTGTATCCACTGAAGAAGTGGCTTCATCAAGAATTAAGATTGGCTTATTTGACAATATTGTCCTTGCAATTGTCAAAAGCTGCTTTTGTCCATGTGAGATATTATCTGTGTCTTCATTTAGAAGGCTTTCATAGCCTTCAGGTATTTGCCTTATGAAATTATCTGCATTTGCTTGTTTGGCAGCTTCTATAACTTCCTCATCGCTTGCATCAAGGTTTCCATATCGAATATTATTCAATATTGTATCATTAAACAGCCAAGTGTCCTGAAGAACCATTCCTACAAGTGACCTTAAGCTATGCTTGTCATAATCTTGTATGTTTTTGCCGTCTATTGTTATTTCTCCGCTGTTTACGTCATAGAATCTCATAAGCAGCTTTACAATAGTTGTTTTTCCAGCACCTGTTTCTCCTACAATAGCTATCTTTTCTCCCTTTTTAGCTTCAAAGGAGAGGTTTTTTATGATTGGCTCATTCTCGACATATCCAAAATTGACATTTTTGAAGCATATATTGTCTCTTATGTCTTTGATTTGATCTTTTGAAGGGTTTTCCTCTGGAGATATTTCCAAAAATTCGAATATCCTTTCGCTTGCAGCCATTGCAGTTTGAACCAAGTTCATTATTCTAGTCATCTGCTGAATCGGTTGGGTGAAGTTTTTGGAATATTGGAAGAATGCTAAAATGTCTCCAACAGCTATTGCTCTTTGAAGTACAAGCACTGCTCCAAGAACTGCAATCAGAACATATGCAAAGTTTGAAATGAAGTTCATTAAAGGTGCTGATAGGCTTGAATAGAATTTGGATTTCCATTCTTGCTCATACCAGTTAGCATTATCGTCATCAAACTCAATCATACATTCATCTTCCTGATTGTATGCACGTATGACCTCATGGCCTGTAAATGACTCTTCAATCAATCCATTAAGGTTTCCTCTATAGGATAACTGCTTTAGATAGTAATCTTGAGAGTGTTTTGTTACATATGTAATCAGTAATATTGCAACAGGAATTAGGATTATTGTTGCAAGTGTCATCCATAGATTTATGGATAGCATCATTATGGTGACTCCGATAATTGTAATTACTCCAGTCAATAGCTGATTGAATGATGTGTTAAGTCCTGACTGTATAGAGTCTACATCGTTTGTGATTCTTGATAAAATGTCTCCCCTTTCGTTTTTATCTAAATCAGACATTGATAGTTGTGTAATTTTTTCTATTATGTCTCTTCTTAGGTTATAGCTTATGTCTGTTGAGATTTCTATGAAGAAATAGCTCTGAAGATATGAGAAAACTGCACTTATGACATATAATATTACAACTGTAATCAATAGCTGTATCAGGTATTCAATATTCATGTTTCCGGAATTTATCCCATCAAAGATTGCAGTTGTGGCAAGCCCTATTAGGAAAGGGCTTATTGTTGCAAATACTGTTGATATGATTCCGCAGATTATTGTTAAGCCTACCTTGAGTTTATAGTCTTTTAAAAGACTGATTATGTTTTTAATGGACTGTTTAGTGTCTGCAGGCTTTTCAGGAGGTTTTCTTCTTGGTCTTGGCATTTTATTTGCCTCCTGTTGGTCTATTATTTAAATTCATTTCTGAACTTGAATCATTTTCATATTTGGAAAGCAATTCTTTGCTTAATGTCTTTTCATAGATTAGGTCTTCACTTTCTTCCAGCTGTGAGAATACGATTTCTCTGTATATTTCACAATTTTGATATAGGTAATTGTGACTGCCCTTGTCAATAATTTCCCCATTATCCATTACAATTATCTCATCTGCATCCATTATGGTAGATATCCTTTGGGAAATGATAAGCATTGAAGAGTTATCTTTTAAATCTTTAAGGTTTCCTTTCACTTTTGCTTCAGTATTCATGTCTAATGCTGAGAAGCAATCATCAAATAGGTAGAAATCGCTTGGCTTGATTATTGCTCTAGCTATTGACAGTCTTTGCTTTTGGCCTCCTGAGAAGTTTGTAGCGCCTTGTGTGACTTCATCATCAAGACTTTCTATGAAATCTACTTCAGCTAGTTTAAGTGCTCTTTTTATCTCTTCATCACTTGCTCCCTTTTTACCTACAATCATATTTGACCTTATGTTTCCTTGAAATAGGGTTGCTTTTTGAGGAGTGTAGCTTATTCTTTCTCTAATGGTCTTTAATTTATATTCCTTTATATTTATGCCATTGATTGTAATCTCACCGCTTGTAACGTCTTGAAGACGTGGAATCAAGTTCAATATTGTTGATTTTCCGCTTCCTGTTCCTCCGATTATTGCTGTGGTCTTTCCCATTTCCAATTTAAAGTTGATGTTTTTCAATGTTTCCCTTTCGCTTTCAGGGTATGAATAGCAAACATCCTTAAATTCAAGTATTGGGTTATCATCTATTTTATCAATTTCTCCATCTTCAATGGATATTTCAGTATTCAAGACTTCTGCAACCCTTCTTCCAGACACTAGAATTCTTGGAAGCATGATTGCAAATCCTCCAAACATTAGGAATGATGAGACGATTTGGGTTGAGTACTGAATGAATGCAATGATGTCTCCAGTCAAGACGTTTCCGCTTATTGCATCATATGCTCCAAAGTATAGGATAAGCACAATCATAATGTTTAGAATCATTGTCATTAGAGGCATCAATAGGAATATTGTTTTAAAAACAGTTTGATTCACTTCTCTAAACTCTATATTGTTCACTTCAAATCTTTTGTTTTCATAGTCCTGCCTTATGAATGCTTTGATTACAGGCATTCCCATTAGGATTTCTCTAGCTATTTGGTTTGTCTTGTCAATTATTTCCTGAGTGATCTTAAAGTATGGAACTACTCTGATGAAGATTATTGCTAAAACTATTGTTACAGATATGAATGTAACTACAATAATCCACAAAAGGTTTGTCTTTAGCTCTAATGCCTTCATAATGCTTCCAATACCTAATATTGGTGCAAACAGGACTGTTGTAAAGAGCATTCCTAATATTATCTGTATTTGGTATACATCATTTGTATTACGTGTGATGAGTGATGATCTTGATATTTGGTTCAATTCAAAGTTAGAGAATTTTAATATCTTTTCAAAGCTTATTTTTCTTAAATCTCTTCCATAAGCTGCTGAAACCTTACTTGAAAGGTAAGAAAGAGCTATTGTTGAAATGACTGATATTGCAACCATTAGCAGCATCATGGCTCCAACACTGATGATATAGTTGAAATCGGTATTCTGTATGCCTATGTCAACTATATCTGCAGTATATGCTGGCAAGCTAAGGTTACAGTATACATCTACGAGTAAGCATATGAATATGAGAATGATTGGAAAAATGCTCTTTTTCAGAGGTTTTAATAAGTTTTTCATAGATTTCTACCTTTTATTATTTGTTATATCGTTATTTTATC
>CAMODR010000203.1 GCA_946611495.1 uncultured Methanobrevibacter sp.
TTTTTAATTTTAATGATCATGAATGCTTATTCTCACTCTAAAATCATTTCTCTTGTTTTTTATAAGCTTTCCGCTTACTGGTATGTATCTTGAGTCTAAGATATATCTTAAGTAACTTACTTCTTTTGCAGGAAGCTTTAAATTGGTTTTTACTTTTATCTTTTTATCCCTTATTTCACAGGAGATCTTATTGTCCTTATCTACAAATATCTTAGCTTCTGTTCCATCATGAATCTTTTTCGCTTCAAATTTGGTAAGATTTAGTCCTGCTTCAAGAGTCATAAGTGGATTGAGTTTTAGATTTTTCTTTTGTCTGAACTTTTCATTCGCTTCTTTTGCTGAGGTTCCCTTATCCACTTCTTCTGCAACATACCAAGCTCTTTCTATAATCTTGTCCACATTTTGCTCTGGAGGGATGACTCCTTTTGCTTCATAATGTCTCATTAGCTTCAGAACTTCTTCTTTAGTTACTTCCTCTTCAATGCAAGATGCTGCAAGTCTTGTCATTACTGGGCCGTATCCTGCTCTTCTAAAGCTTGCCCAAATGGATTCCTCATCATCCTTGTAGAATCTTCCTTCGACTATTCTATTGATAACTTTTCCATTTAGATACGCAATATTTGTCAGGCTTGACCTTGAATAGGTGTTCATCTTATGCTTTAAGGATTTCATGTTCCTTTTTCCAGGAATAGTTCCCTTTTCTATTTCTTCCTCTAGAATTTCTATAGTTGTTTTTGGAAGCAATTTTCTAGTTTCCTTACTTATTGTAAGGTCATTTTTTAGAATGTCCTTTCTTATGAATCTTCCAGATATCTTCTTTGGTGATGTGACTTCTGGAATAAGATGAAATTCTATTTTTTTCTCAAATTTCTCGGATAAAAACTCGTTTATCGCATACCAACGAATCACATTTCTGTTAGGGAAGTCTTGAGGCATTCCAAGAAAGCTTCCTTCATCTATAAATCGTTGAGCTAAATTTTTTACTTCATCTAAACTAATATCTGCTGCAGTTATGTAATCTGTAACACCATCCTCATGCATTTGGGCTAATCTAATCGGTACGCTATATGATAAAATAAGCCTATGATGCAATCCTTCCACTCCAACTACCTTATCTGCTCCTAAAGCCTTAGCCATTTTTGCTCTTGCTTCAAAAGGAGTGAAAAATGGTGCGTGATTGGCACTATATCCTTTGTTAAGGTAAATAACAAGTTCAGTATTTTTCTCTTCAGCTATTTCCTTTCCTCTTTTTATCAGTTCTTCATGTCCCTTATGAACAGGGTCAAAATCTGCACTTATAGCTATCATATTAGTTTTTCCTGAGTTTTTATTAGTAATGAAATAAAATGAATTTAAATTTAATCTAAAATAAGTATAAAAATAGTTTAAAAAAAGTAGAATAAATAATATTTATTATTGATGAAATTTCTAATATCTTTATATTATTTATCCATAATTTTATCAAATAATTGTTTATTAAATATCAAATGAGTTTTGATGATGATTAATTAATATCCATCATCTAAAACATTTAATACACCAGTAATCACTAACCAGATTCCAATTAATGAACCGAGAACAAATGGGTTTTGTATATAGGTTCCAATAATTATGTAGATTACGCCTAAAACAATTCCAAGGATTCCCATCCAGAATCCATATTTGCTGTCTCTGTTTCCAACGATCACTATTAATCCGATGATGATTAGGAAGATTCCAGCTAAATAAATGGTTAGTGCTGTTAAAAATGCAAAGAGGCTTGGGTTGAATATTAATCCTAAGCTTACAATCAACATTATCAATCCAAGTAGGACATTTAAGATTCCTCTTGTAGTGTTGTATTCCACTTCGGATATTCCATTTGCAAGCAAGAAGATTGAAAGCAGAAGTACGGATAATCCGAGAATATCTGCTGCTGCAATTACTCCAAATAGTGGGAAAGCTATTATGATAATACCAAGGATAATTGCAATTATGCTTATTATAGTATTTTTATACAAGTGTTTTTCCTCCTTAAATTTAAGAATTTTCTTTATTATAATAAATTTTTTTTAATAATTTTTAATGTAATGTACTACATTAATTAAACGATATATTTATTTTTTTAATAATTTTCTAATGCTGTATTTTAGCATTAATATAAGCAATATAATTTTAAGTTTTATAATATTTAATTTTTATTAATTAGATTAAGATACTGTTAAGATAATGTTAATTAATGTTATTAATATAAAGGTAAATGTTTAGTTGGAGTTTTTGACTTGTTTAAGTCTGAGAATTTAACTTCAGCAATCCATTCTTTTTTACAGTCACAATCATGTTCTATTTTTGACTGATCAAAGTTAGAATCGATTATCTTATATTTTAATTCTTTATTACATTTTTTACAGTTATATGGACCTCTTCTTGAACCGAATCCTGAAGTGTCCATCAATGCAGGTATTTTGACATTGTCTCTGATTGTATTTATGACTTCAATGGTTGACCAAATCCATGGTGGATTGTATGATCCTCTTTTCCAAAGTCTTTCAATCAATGTTCCCCTATGGATTGTAGCAGGACAGCAGGATACTCTATCTACACCGATATCTTCACAGTAGCTTGCTGTTTCGATAGCTTCATCTATTGCTTCTCTTTCAGATAAGAGAATAGGCTTTACAAAGATATATCCTTTGGATTTTATATTGTATTGTTCTTTAGCCTCTTTGATTGTATTTATCGCCTTTTCAAAGGTTTTGTTATTGAAACCCTTATTGATCTTGTTTAATCTGGTTTCCTCATTAGAGGTTTCTAAACCTATGCTGATTTCAAATAACTTGTCACCAATTATTTCAAAGATTTCATCAAGAACTTCTTTTTTAACATATTCCGGTCTTGATTCTACAACGATTTCGCTGATTTCTTCTGAATCTGCTAATTTTTGAAGAATATAATCTCTTGCTTCCTTAGGAACTTCCTCTGGATTTAGGAAACTGCCTGATGCAAAGAGCTTTATAGCTATTTTATCTCCGTTTTTATAGTCTTCAGCATAGTCCCATTTGCTTAACTCCTTTTCGAAAAGCTCGATTATTTTTGGAGTTTCTATAGGCTTTAGGTAACAGTCGGATATATAGCTGCACATTGTGCATCCTCCGCTTGGTCCAAGAGCCCATGAACAACCGGGAGTTGGTAATATGAGAAATATTGTTTTTCCCTTTCCTGAATATAATAGGTCTTCTTGATACCAGCTTGTAGAGAGTCTATCCAATTCCTTTGGTTTTGCATATTCGATAGATTTGTCTCTAATCTCTTTTGTTAAGTCTCTAATTTCCATTGTTTTACCTTTTTATCTAATTAATAAATTATCATTATAAATTCATATGATGTTTATTATAAAACTTTCTTTGTTATATGTCTTATAATGTATAATAATATATGATTATTTTTTTATTTATAGTTTTAAATTATGTTTTATCAGATGGTTTTTTTATTATATGGTTTTTATCTATAATTTCAGTTTTCTATTTTTTATAAAAATATGCTAAATTTAGTATTAAAACTTATTATTTTTGCATTGGAAATTAATAACTTTGTTTGTTGGATATTAAATGTTCTATTGTAATAAAATTAATTTTAAATATTTTATTCTTAATTTG
>CAMODR010000204.1 GCA_946611495.1 uncultured Methanobrevibacter sp.
TTTTTTTATTTTTTATTTTATTTTTTTATTTTTCTTCTTTTTGCATTTTTTATTTCTTATATTATTATTTTTTAATATAACAATGTTAAAGTATTACTTTTGGAAATAAATTAAAAATAGTTTTTATTGAAGTAATGAACAAAATGTAATTTTTGTAGATTTTTTTCATGAATTATAACTATTTTTTCTAATATTTTTATCTATAACTCCGTTATATTATTTTAAAAATTTTTTGTAATACTTTTTTAATTTTTTTGTAGTGATAAGTAATATTTTAATATTACTTATATGATTGTTTTACTAAGTTATGTAATAATTACCTTTATATTAGTATTACTTTTTATTATAGTATAGATATTCTTTTTTTTTTAAACTAAATTGGATTGTTGATTAAATGGAATATCATTAAAATATTTTAGGAGGTAAAAATATTAAAAGACAGATGATTTTATTAATAACTCTTATTGCTTTTGCAATGCTTGTCATAAGCGGAGTTTCTGCAGAAAATGCTGATGCTATAGACGCTTCTGCTTTGAATGAAGTTTCTGTATCTGGAGGCATTTCTGATATAAGTGCTGATATTCAGTCATCTGATCTGAATGAAGTTGCTTTGGCTGATTCTGTTGGGGATATTAAGAATCAAAATGATGCATCCTTAAAAACTAATCTTAAAGATTCATCTGATGCAGATTCAACTTCACTTAATGTAAAAGTTAATTATGAGTATCAAAAGGACGCTAATAAAATCACTCCTGATTTTTATATAGTTTCTGCTGATGGAAAATTTTTAAATTTTACTAAAGTCTTTGATTCTAGTGCTAAAAAATGGACTTTAAATGTAGACGGCTCAATTGCAGGGGACTGTAATTTGACTGCTATGTCTGCAGGTTATCTTAGCCAATCCAAATCAATTAGCAGCGCTAAATTAAGTGACTTGGTCACCTTTGATTTAAAAGCTACCGAAGCTTACAAGTTAGGTCAAACTGTATCAGCATCTGCGGATAAATTATTGAACTTTGACAAGGCAGACGACATACTTGTCGTTACAACTGCAGGAGTAGCAAGGTTAAATAATAAAACTAGTGAAGATGCTATGGAAGCTATTTTAAATTATAACGATAAAATAGCTTACAGCAATGTATTGATGTTACGTCAAAGTGCAGTTGACCCAATTGACTTTGCTTTCATAGTTAAAAAAGGAAAAGAATTAAAAGCTGTTGTGTTCCAAAATGCTTCTACTAAATGCACATATCTAGGAACCATTTCTGAAGATATGACTAAAAAACAATGGAATGCATACTATAAAAATGTTACTGGAGAGAATGCTTGGGCTTTCGCGAGTTTGGCTAATGGTTGGGCTGCTGGAGTATCAAGAGAAATACTTCAAGAGGCTGCTTTCCATGGACACATCTGTGAGGGTACTTTAGGTGGATACAGTATTATCCAAGCGTTAATGAAATATTATCCTCCAAAACAAGAAACTGACCCATCAGGTAAGGTAGTATCCTTCGGTGATATTACATCCTATAAAGTATTAGGTGTACCTGGCGGATCTGATGATGACGCAGCTATATTTTTCTTAGACGATACTATTGGTAAAACTGGTTATGTAGGTATGGATACCACCAGCACTGGTGCTACTGAAAACATGATCGGTTTCATCAGATGGCAAGGAAATACCGGTGATTTAATTATCATGACCTTTAATTCATCCAACCTTAAGAAGCTCTTCACCAAAGAAACTGGAATTAACCCAGAAGATGGAAGCTTAGAAGAGTTAAAATATAACTCCTGGTGGATTAAACAAATTAAAAATAACCCAGAAAAATTAGTGGATATCTTATATGAATTCACTGGATTAAACCAATCTCACTTTGACTACTTAATGGGTACCACCAATAACATTAGCTATGACGGTGAACCGTTTGATTATGGTATGGATGGTCATGGTTTAGATTTAGATTATATCTTATCTTTAAACCTTCCAAAAGCTACTAGAGAAAATGCTAATTTGGGCAATGGTCAATTATCAGATGATCAATTAAAACAAATCGGTATTGACGCA
This sequence comes from uncultured Methanobrevibacter sp., assembly GCA_946611495.1. Taxonomy (GTDB): domain Archaea; phylum Methanobacteriota; class Methanobacteria; order Methanobacteriales; family Methanobacteriaceae; genus Methanobrevibacter. Next base: position 2,066 of record CAMODR010000204.1, read on the forward strand.
GTAAATCAAGCAAAAGCTATATTTAAAGATGAATTAGGTATTGATGTTGACAAAGATGATGTAGACTTTTTAGCTTTAACTGATGCAAGTTATGCTTTCTTAAATGGACAAGAAACTGTAGTTGTCCGTGATGGTATTTATGAAGCTTTAGGCGGAACCCTTTACAGCCAAACTTTATTAAACCTTCACCAAGCTGCTTGGAAACCATTATGGTTCGCATTTGCTGTACGTTACCCTGACTCTGATGAGGTTAACTTAGTATACTTAAGATATAATCCAAGCACCAAGGATTTCTTCATTGGCGATCTTGACGGTAAAAAAGTTGCTAATATCGGATTTGAAACATTAAACAATTCTGCTAAATTAAGACAAATAGAAAAAACTTTCGTGCCTGACTCAAACTGGTTTAACATTCAAACTATCGTTAATGCATGGAATGAGCACCCATTATTCGATCAAATGTCTACTTTCTTATACCATGCGCATGTATGTCCGGGTGTACAGCCAGGATTCTTTATAACTGACCACATTCAAAATACCTATCCTTTAGGTGAAAACGAATCTTACACATATATTGCTTCAAGCATATACTGTAAGGATGACAGTTTAACCTACTTATTAGACTTATCTCCAGGTTTAGGTAACTACTATGTACAAAAATTGCCTAAAAACGAAACTGTATCCGAATATGTCGATGGAGGTACTCAAGAAGGAGTAATTGTTGTATGGGATGATAATCTTAAAGTAGGTAGAGCTTCTGTTGTAAGCTTCAAATGGGCTACCATTGATACCAGTATGTATGGTACCTCTGAAGGTGCACGTGCAGCTCAAATCAAGGCTTATATCGATATGTATGCTAATGTAGAGAATCCAAACATTAAAGCAATGCCTATTGTTTCAACTGACAGTGAAAAATGGATTAATGAAGAACAATTTAACATGTTAAAACAAGGTGCTGGTGATGATTTCAATGCAATCACTTACTTGAAGAGCCTTGATAATGTTACTAAAGAAGATTTATTAAAGGCTATGGAAAATAGCACTAATGATGGATCTAATTCTAATAGCGGTTCCAAATCTAATAGCGGTTCAAATGCTAACTCTAATGGAGGCGCTAATGCTAACAGTGCTAACACTAATGCTAACACAAATGCTAACAGTAATTCTCCATCTAATAGTGTAAGTTCAACTCCAAGTCATAGATCTTCTAGTTCTGCTAGTTTAGGAACTTCTGGAGCTATAGCTACTGCTGCTCCTAGTGAAGATGCTGAATCTGAGGATGCAAGTGCTGACAGTCCAAGTGAAGCAAGTTCTTACGAAGTTTCAAAAACTCCTGCTACTAAATCTGCTGATTCCAATGCTTTAGTATATGCTCTTGTCGGTGTTTTAGCTATTGGTATTTTACTTGGATTAGGTTTTGTCAGACGTAATAAGAAAGAATAAATTTTTAGATAAACTCCTTGAGTTTTTTAGATAAAACTCTTTGAGTTTTATCTTTTTTTATTTTTTTTCATTTAATTGGATTAATTGTCTGTGTTAATTATAGAATTAGTTTTTTT
>CAMODR010000205.1 GCA_946611495.1 uncultured Methanobrevibacter sp.
AAAATTTATAAACTTACTTATTTTTAAAATAAAACTTAAAAAAAATTAGAAAAAAATATGATAAAACAAATAATTAAAATTTAGATAAAAATAGATAAAAATAGATAAAAGTAGATAAAAATAGATAAAAGTAGATAAAAATAGATAAAAGTAGATAAAAATAGATAAAAGTAAATAAAATAGTCTAAAATTGATAAAAATTAATAAAAATTAATAAAAATTAATAAAATTGAATAAAATAGAATAAATTAAATAAAAATATTGAAAAAAAGTTTAAAAATAAAAATAGAAAAGTAGATAAAGTTTAATTAAAAGAAAAAGTTAAAAATGGGATTAATAAGGTTGTCCCACTGTTTGACTTTGAACTTTAGCCATTAACTGTTCAGCTTGTGGAGAAAGTTGAGCCACAATATCAGTGATTTGTTGAAGATCTGCGAATAATTTATCTAAAGTATCTTCAAGCTCTTTTTTCTGATTTGCAGTAGTTTCTTTAGCTTCTTCAAAAGTTTTAGAAACTGCAACACCTGAACCAAGACTCATAATAACTTTATCTTCATTTTTAATCTCTGCATTAATGAAGGAGCCAGCACCAAGAGGAACTAAAGTTTCTATGGTGTCTTTACCACTAATATCATCTAATGTAGATTCTAAAATTCTAATTTCAGCAAGTGAAGTTTGAACAGCATCAATTTGAGTTTTATACAATTCAGTCTGTTGTTTATAAACTTCAAGTTGACTTAAAATTTGTTGTAATTTTTGCTGGTCTTCCATTTTAACACCTTAAGATTATTTTATTCATAACGACTCACCATTAATTAAATGAATGAGTCATTAAATTAAAATTAAGAAATGAAAAAATAAAAAATCAATCATATCTAGAGAATAGCTTGAACGATAGGGTCTACTACTTCGTCTTCGCTAATTTCTTCAATAGAATCGATTTTAATTTGATTTCTTTTTATTCTATGTTTACTTCCAAAAATTGAATAAAGTTTTTCATAAATGTCTTCTTCTTTAATAGCTCTGAGCTCTTTAGTGAAAACTTGAGTTTCACTACCCATTTGGAAGCTACCTTTAACTCTATAAATTTTAGTCATCATAATAAAACCTTCTTTAAATACTATAATTAATCATCAACAAATAATTGATTTAAATCCTAATCAGAGATGATTAGAATTCATTAGAATAAAAGCAATTGTTTTGCTTCAATATAAATATAATCAATTAATACATCATACCTGTAAGATTACTTTATAGTCCTCTTTAGAAATTACCGAAATCTAAGAAACCTAATGATTCTTCGATTCTAGCCATTTCAGGACCTGTAGTACTTTCACCAACCATTACGCCTTGGGAATTTGCTATACCACAAGCACCTACAAGAGGCATTCCTTTACAAACAGTTCCAATATTCGCTTCAACCTTAAAGAAATCTTCAAGGAAGGAGATCTCTTGGGAGATTGTATCCCTATGGAATAAAGCACCTTTATTAGTTACTAAACTTGCAGAACCTACAATTTTAGAGTCTGCAAATGGATAAATCTTTACTGGAACCTTTAAAGTATCTTCAATAACTTTAATTGTTTCTTCCCCAATGTTAGGACCTGCAATGGCACCATAATCATTTGCAGCAATAATGTTTCCAACAGCAGTGTATTTGCCTGGAAGCCTTGCTACATTAAGTCCAGCAGATTCTAACAGTTCAACCTCTCTATCATAAGTGTAGGGAGAAACTAAAAATCCATTAGAATTTCCTGTTGCTAAAACTCCATTTAGATTAGAACCTGCAATGGAAGTCTTGATAATGTCAACTTCCAAAGTTTCCTTAATGACAGATTCCATTTCAACAGGAACATTAAAAGGAACAATAGCTATTTCATCATTAACAGATATGTAAACGCCTAAATTAGGGTTTCCGGTTATGTTTATTCTTTTAAGCATAATTATTCCTTCGTTATCTTAATTCAAAGATGATTAAATATAGCATAAGCAAACTTAGTTTTCTGCTAAAGTTGCTTTAACAATACCTTCTTCATCTTTTACTGCAGTCACTTTTACTTTGGATGGAATTTTTTGAATTCCTCTTTCCCAAATAAATTCGTTAATAGAAGCGTCTAATTTTACTTCTTCAGCTTTCATATGTTTCATTAAAAAGTTTTGAACTTCTCTAATAGCTCTAGGAGCTCTAATAGTTCTTTTGACATTTTTAACTTTTCTAAGTGGAATAACATAAGTTCTTTCTAATTCTTCTGCCATATTAAACACCCCTAAATTTTAAGATCATTTCTTCTCCAATGTCTAGGCTTAGGTCTGTATCTTAATTTACGTTGAGTTTTAGCGTAAGCCCAAATTGGGATTCTTCTGTTTTGTTTATTAGCTTTAGCCATTCTTAATTTTTTAGCTAATGGTTTATTTCTACTCATTTTTTCACCGCGAATTATATAATAAATTTGATATCCGAATAAATAATTTAATGTGAATTTGACTATGTGCCGTCAATTAAAGGAATAATAGAAATATATTATTTTAAACCGACCACATTAGTCTGATAATGTTCTGGGAATATTTCAGATGAGTTTCCACCTTTCTGGTCTATTAGACAACGAATTTCAACTTCATAGTCAGAGCTTGTTTCCCTATTGCTCTTTTCATGCTTCAATTCAAAAAGATTTCCTACAAGATATTTGATGGTCTTATAGCCAAAACTATCCAAATTCATGTATTGGACATCTTTTCTATCTTCCAAGCTTCTTATTTGGTTTTTATTGAGTTTAGGAGTCTTGTCATCTCTTCTTGTTCCATCAGCAACAAGGTCGTAATGATTTGCCACTTCCTCAACGACAGCCTCATGAAGGTATTTGATTCCATCATTTGGAAAGCCATCTTCCATAATCATGTCTACAGCCTTATCCAAAATGGAAATGTCAAGGTTTAAGACCTTATGTCTTAATCCTATAGCCTCTGCAGACTTTTTAGCTGGAATATAAGAATCGTAAACACCAAAGTTTGCGGTAACCAGTTCAACATCAAATCCTAATTGATTTAGGATAATTCCCATTAAGGAACTGTCTTTGCCACCGCTATAAAGAACACAAGCTTTCATTTTATCTTAAAAATCCTTAAACAAATTAATTTAAAAATCAAGAGTAATCATATTCTCAAAATTCATTAAAAATCATTTAATCTAGAAATTATCTTCTAGTAATATGAATTTCTCTTTTTTGACCCATGAGATTTTTAAGCAAAACCTTAAGCTGTTCGTCAGTCACTTTACCTCTAAGAGAACCTGCTTGAGCTGATTGGAGCAATTGAATCTCAATGTTTTGAACTAACTCAGGCTTAGTTAATCTTAGATTATCTAATCTTCCACGAGCTTCAGGAGTTAAAATTTGCTTCATAGCTTGTTTTAACTGAGCTTCCATTTCTAATTGCCTTTGTTGAGCAGCTTGCTGTTGAGCCAATTGTTGTTGTTGAACCATTTGAGGATCAGCATTCATAGCTGCTTGCTGTTGTAATTCAGCCATACGTTTTTTACGTAATTCATCAAGTTCACTCATAATAAAATCCCCATTAATTTAAATTATTATTCAAATGAACCAATCTAAACAATAATGAACTAAAA
>CAMODR010000206.1 GCA_946611495.1 uncultured Methanobrevibacter sp.
TATTTTAATGATTTATTTTTATTATCTTTTTTAAGGAAAGATTTAAATGTTTGATGTAGAAAGTTTAGAAGCAGAGTACTTTACTCTAAAGGAATTTAAATTTAAGAATGGAGAAACATTAAATGATGCAAAGGTGGAATACATTTCCTTTGGAACTCCATTGTATGATGAAAATGGAATAATCAAGAATGCTCTTGTTTATTTCCATGGTTCTAGTGGCAGCTGCTATTCAGTAAGACGCATATCTGAATATATTGGCAGTGGAGACCTATTTGACAGTGATAAGTTTTTCTTTATCTCATTAAGTGCTCTAGGATGTCCAAATTCATCAAGTCCATCAACAACTGGGCTTAAAAACAAGTTTCCAGAGTATGATGTTGATGACATGGTCAATTTCCAAAAGCAATTTTTGGAAGAAAGATTTGGAATAAAACATGTTAATGGACTGATTGGAAATTCCATGGGCGGTTTTGAAGTTTTGACATGGGGATGTCTTTATCCAGATTCTGTTGATTTTATTATTTCTTTAGTGAGTAGCTTTAAGGTAGGCGGACATAACTATGCCTTATCTAAGATAATGAATAATATATTAGAATCAGATCCTGATTATAATGGTGGGGATTATGATCTTCCTATTTCTGATTCCTTAAAGAGAAGTCTTAAGCTCTCTTCAGATGCAATGTATTGTTATGGCTTGTCAAGAGAAGAGTATCGTAACAATATGACTAATCAGGAAATAGAAGATGCAATGGCTGAATTTGCTGAGGAAAGTCTTGAAGAGGATGTTAATGATTTGATTTATATGAACTCATCTTCCATGGATTATGACTTGACTGATAGGCTTAAGGACATTAGCGCTAAAGTTCTTATTATAGCTATTAATCAAGATCAGTACTTCCCGCCTAACTTGGATGCAATTCCAATGAGCAAGATGATTAAAAACAGTAAGCTTGTTATTTTTGATTCCTGTATGGGACATGTTGGTTCAAGTGAGTTGTATAAGATAGAAGAAGACTTGGAAGAGTTTTTAAGTGAATTTAAGCAATAATATAGGGAAATAAATTATTTTATTTCATTATTTTTTTAATTAAGTCAAATTATTTTTTTTAATTAAGTCTAATTATTTTTTATTTTAAGAAAATTTTTATTTTATATTTTAAGAATTATTATTTATTTATTGTAGGGATAAAATGTTAAGTGTTAAAGTTGAAGATTATGGCGAAACTGATGATGAAATGCATTATGTGACTTATAGGGTCTCTGGATTAAATGAAAAGGAATTGGAATTTTTAACAAACAATTTGGAAGGAGAAACTGTTCTTGAAGATGATTCATTAATAATTAATATCTTTTATTCTAAAAAGTTCTTCCCATTTGGATCTGATGCTGCTCAGTTTAAATTAGATGATTTCATTAAAAGGGAAGAGATTGAAATGACTTACTTCATATCCAGTTTCTTAGAGGATATGAAATAATCAGTTATCTTGTACTTTTTTAATTTTTATTAAATTTTAACCTGTTTGGTTTAGGTAAATGGGTTTTTTTATTCTGTTTTATATTAAACGAACTATTTTTATTCTTAAAAAAATTTATGGCTAGGATTTTTATCCTTAGCCGATTTTTATTTTTTTAATTTTTTTCATTTTTTTTATTTGACTTTTTTTTATTATATTTTATTTAGAAGCTTCAAGCATTCTTTCTACAGCATTGATAGACTTTTCAGCTATGTCGTCTGGAACTGTAATTTCAGGGGACTCGTTAACGAGACAGTCTCTGAGTTTTTCAAGTGAATGAAGTTTCATTGTTTTACAGATTGCCCCTTCAAGTAATGGATAATAAGTCTTGTCTGGGATTTCTGATTTAAGTCTTGTAATGAGATCCACTTCAGTTCCAATAACAAATTCGTCCTTATCACTTTCTTTTACATGAGATAACATTCCACCAGTGCTTAAAACATAATCTGCCATTTCTTGAACTTCCTTATTGGATTCTGGGTGAATGATTATGTCTGCATTCGGATATTTTTTACGAGCGTCTTCAATGTCTTCCTTGTGGAATAATTTGTGAACATAACAGTGTCCGTCACCAGGAATTGGAATGATTTTTTTGTCTGTAAATGGCTGTACAAATTCACCAAGGTTAGTGTCTGGTCCAAAGAGGATGGTGTCCTGTTCTATACTTGCTACAACCTTTTTAACATTTCCTGATGTACAGAGTATGTCTGCTTCTGCCTTTGCTTCTCCTAAGCTGTTTACATATAGGCATACAGCAGCATCTGGATATTTCTCTTTTGCTTCTCTTACTTGTTCTCCAGTAAGCATATGTGCCATAGGACATTCTGCATCAATATCTGGAATCAATACTTTCTTGTCTGGATTTAACATATATGCAGTTTCAGCCATGAAATCTACACCACAAAATACAATAATGTCTTTGTCTTCGATTTCTTTAGCTTTAATACATAATTCTAAAGAGTCTCCAAGGAAATCAGCTACTTCCTGAACTTCTTTAGGTTGATAATTGTGTGCGAGGATAATTGCATTTTTATCTTCTTTCAATTGAATAATCTCTTTCTGTAATTCTGAGTTCATAAAATCACTTTTCTTGTTTTGATAATATTGTTAGTATGAAATTTTCTTAATTGTTTATAATTTGTTGATTTATTATTATTATATTGTTTAAACTTTTTATTATACTTATGTTACTTGAATAGATTAAATAACTGCTTTTAAACTTTTTATTATACTTATGTTACTTGAATAGATTAAATAAGTTCTTTTTTAATTAATACTGATAATTTAAGTAGTTGTAAATAATCTTATTGGACTCTTCTAAAATTGCCACTTTTCCAGGGTCTCTATCTTTGTAATCCTTTACCCAAAAGCTGACTTCAACCCTTGCACCATCTTCCATCATTTCCTTTGCTAAAATTATTGTTTCCTTTTCCTTGTCAATCAAGTCATATTTTTGCATTGCTTGGCTTATTTTTTCCTTATATTCAAATATATCCAATCCATGCGGTAAGATAATTTCTGTCCTAATCCTATAATCCTCTCCCAATGGGAAGTTTTTATATGTTTTAGTGGAAAGAACAGAGTTTGGGATGGTAACTTTAAAGTTGTCTAATCCAATCATTGTTGTATTTCTAAATCCCACTTTGGTGATAACTCCCTTTCTTCCATCAACTTCTATTGTTTCTCCAACCTGTACATTCTTATCTCCTATGACAAAAATTCCAGATACGAAGTTGGATACAATGTCCTTTGATGCAAAACCTAAAACGATACTGACTATACCTAAACTTAAGATGATGTTCTGCAAGTCTATTCCAACTAAATGAAGTATCCAAGCAAGGGCTATTAGGATAATGGTATATTTTAACAGATCCTTAAGCAGATAGTGTGCGGTAAGGTTAAGGTCATACCTTTTCTCTAACCTTAATAATATCTTGTCCCCAAGTTTTATGACTAGGGATGTGATAATGATGATTATGATGATTGAGCAGATTGTGCCTAAATCAAAGAAATTTGCTAAAATAGATTCAAACCATTCTGATGTTGTCATTTTTACACCTGTTTATTAGTCT
>CAMODR010000207.1 GCA_946611495.1 uncultured Methanobrevibacter sp.
TGATTTTTTATAGAATTCAGATTCTTTTAGCTATTTATTCTGAATTTTGTTTTTTTTAGCTATTTATTGCGAATTTTGTTTTTTGAGGTAATTAATCAATCCACCTTCTTCAAGGATTTCTAACATGAATGGAGGCAATTTCTTAAATTCATACTCTTTTCCGCTTTCAGATATGATGATTCCCTTTTCCATATCCACTTCAATTTCCTCTCCATCCTCAATGACTTCAGAAATTCCAGGAGCTTCTAAAAGGGGAACTCCTACATTAGTGGCATTTCTATAGAATATTCTTGCAAATGATTCAGCTATTACAGCAGATATTCCACATCCTTTAATTGCTATTGGAGCGTGTTCTCTACTGGATCCACATCCAAAATTAGTTCCTCCAAGGATAAAGTCTCCCTCATTTACTTTGGATTTAAAATCAGGGTCTAATCCTTCCATGCAGTGTTGGGATAATCTTTCCTCATCAGTGTAAATCAAGTATCTTCCTGGAAGAATAATGTCTGTATCGATGTCATTTCCAAATTTAAATACCTTTCCTTTCATTTTTTCACATTCCCTAAGTATTTATTCCAATTTATTAAGTTCTGTTTATTCACCTTTAGGTATGCTGATTCTTCCTTCGATTGCTGATTGTGCAGCCACTTTAGCTGAGGATAAGTAAACTTGACCTTCAGGACTTCCTTGTCTTCCCTTAAAGTTTCTGTTTGAAGTTGAAAGGCTTACCTCTCCAGGTCCAATAAGTCCAGTGTGGCCTCCAAGACATGGTCCGCAGCATGGGGCAGACACTAATGCGCCTGCTTCAACGAATATCTTAATCAATCCCTCGTCAAGGGCCTTCATATATGTTTCTCTTGATGCTGGAATGACTAGCATTCTAAGATTGCTGGATATCTTATTTCCCTTCAGTATTTTAGCGGCATCTCTTAAGTCTTCAATTCTTCCGTTTGTACAGGATCCGATAAACACTTGGTCTATTTCAACATCGCTAAGCTCACTTGCAGGCTTTACATTATCCACATTATGTGGGCAAGACACTTGAGGTTCAAGGTCACTTACATCAATATCAATTGTTTCAAGGCTTGCTGAGTCAATATCAGTCTTTAGATTTGATTTTTCAATAAATGCCTTTAGCCTGTTTTTGTTTTCGCCACTAACTCTATCCTTAAGATATTGGTAGGTGATCTTGTCAGGCTCGATTATTCCAGTCTTTCCTCCCATTTCAATGGCCATATTAGATAATACCATACGGTCAGATACAGTCATATTGGAAATGGTTTCTCCCTTAAATTCACAGGATTTATAGGTTGCTCCATCTGCTCCAACTTGGCCTATTATATGAAGAATTACGTCTTTAGCAGAAGTGTTTTCCTTTAATTCTCCATTGATATTGAATTGAATTGTTTCTGGAACCTTAAACCATAATTGTCCAGTAGATAGGACCATAGCCATATCTGTTGAACCGATTCCTGTTGAAAATGCTCCAAGAGCTCCATAAGTGGTAGTGTGTGAGTCTGCTCCAACTATTACTGTTCCTGGAATCACATGTCCCTTTTCAGGCAAGACTTGGTGACAAACTCCTTCATTTACATCATAAAAGTTTTCGATATTCTGCTCTTTTACGAATTTTCTCATAAGAATATGGTTGTTTGCAGAATCCAGTGAATCTGCAGGGACTTGGTGGTCAAATGGAATCACTATTTTAGATGGGTCCCATACCTTTTCATTTCCTATCTTTTCAAATGATTCAACTGCAAGAGGGCCTGTTAAATCATGCATCATAGCTATATCAATATCTGCCATAACTATATCTCCAGCTTGGACTTTACCTTGTCCGGAAGCTCTAGATAATATCTTTTCAGCTATTGTTGACATATTATCACCTCATATTAAAAATAGAGTTAGATAGTTAGTTAGAATAAATTGCAATTTGTTTTCTATTCTTGTTTGGTTTTTAATTCTTGTAGTTTATTCTTTCTATTGTTTTTCTGTTTCTTATCTTCTTTCTGATTTAAATGAAAAAACTTAACTGTTTTTTTATTTTAGCGAATAAACTTATACAAATTGCCATAATTAATTAAAGTTACATCTTCTGGTACATCTTTAATGATGTTTTTAGTGTCAAATATGATTTTAGTCTTCATATTTTTATTTATTGTTTCATAATCTAAGTCCTTGAACTGATTGTGGTCAGTTAAAATCAAGACCAATGAAGAATCTTTGGTAGCTTCATCAAAGTCTTTGTAATCTGGATTGTCAAAGTGAGGGTCATGAATATCAATTTCATATCCAGCAGACTTTAGGCCAGCTATTATTTCAAATGCAGGGCTTTCTCTTGCATCATCTGTATTTCCCTTATATGATACTCCAAAGACACTGATCTTATGAGCATCTGGGTCTATTTTAGAGAGAATCTTTCCAGTATTCTCTATAACGAATCCAGGCATGCTGTTATTTGTATCTCTTGCCAATTTGATTATCTTAGCAGTCTCTGGCGCTTTTGCATAGATGAAGTAAGGGTCTATTGCAAGACAGTGGCCTCCTACACCAGGGCCAGGGCTATGTAGGTTTACTCTTGGATGCTTATTTGCCATTTCAATTACATCAAGCGCATTTACTCCTATTTCAGCACATATCTTTGCAAGTTCGTTAGCAAGAGCAATATTAACATCTCTGAATGTGTTTTCCATACATTTTGATAATTCTGCAGTTTTTGCTTCAGTTTCTATTATTTCTCCTTTTACAAAGGTTCTGTAAACATCTGCAGCTTTGCGAGTACATTCAGGGGTGATTCCACCTACGATTCTATTGTTATTAACTAGCTCTTCCATGATTTGGCCTGGAAGAACTCTTTCAGGGCAATGAGCAAGGAAAAGGTCTTCTCCAATTACATAACCTTCATTTTCGAATATAGGCTTGATGACTTCGTCTGTAGACATTGGAGCTATGGTTGATTCAATAATGACCACATTTCCCTTATTCAAGACAGGCAATATTGAGTTGCATGCTGAAATGACGTAGCTTAAGTCACAGCTTAAGTCCTCTTTGACATAAGGGGTAGGAACTGTAATTATAAAGGTATTGGCTTCCTCTGGCTTTAGGGAAGCATGATAATGTCCTTTTTCTACAGCATTTTTAATTGCTTCTGTAATTCCCGGCTCTTCAATATGGGCTATTCCCTGATTTAGCTTATTTACAATTTCCTCATTCACATCTACACCAAGAACTTCACAACCGTTTTTTGCAAATAATGCAGCAGTTGGCAATCCGATATATCCTTGTCCTACAATACAAATTTTCATAAATATCGCCCTTATTAATAGTTAATTAGTTAGTTATCATTATTTAGAAGTCTTTCATTTTTTTTAATTCTTTTTTTATCCTTATTAGACGTCTTTCCTTTTTTTAATTCTTTTAGTTTGTTATCATTTATTTGAAGTCTTCATTTTTTATTCTTTTAGTTATAATCAATTAATTAAAATCTCTCTTATTAAATTGATAATAAATAATAAAAGTAATAGTTTATCAATTTATATATTTCGAGTTTATTTAATATAAATATTAAGAAA
>CAMODR010000208.1 GCA_946611495.1 uncultured Methanobrevibacter sp.
CGTTAGACTCCTAATCTAAAGACCGCGGGTTCAAATCCCGCCAAGCCTGCTTTTTTATCTATTTTTTATAAAATTCATTATTAAATAAACGATATATTTACAACTATTTTAAAAAAAGACCATACTATAATCATTAACAACGAAAATATAATGAAAAAAAACATGAAAAATCTAGAAAAAAAAACTAAAAAAATACTAAATTAAAAAAGAATAATTAGAATAGAATAAATAAAAAAAAGACATCAAAAAAGTATTGAATAAAAAAACCCAATAAAAAAAATAATAATGAAAATTATGAAAATTATGAAAAATAATTTATAATTTAAGAGAAATCATTTCATAAAGAGGAACTTCATAAAAGATTTCATAAAAAGTTTCCCAAAAATCCATTAATAAACCCCCAAAAAGGCAATATAATTCAACAGTTTAATTTCATATTTTTAAAGAAAAGTAAAAGGAATATCTTCAAAAGGCATAACCATAATTTCACCATCCAAACTAATTTCAACTAGACATATTCTGTTTAAATTTCTACAAAACACATCTCATCTACTTCATACTTTATTAAAGCCCATATATAAATATTTTCGAATGTAAGTACTCACTTACATCTTTAAATATTAAAATAATAATTATAAATTGGATAAAATAAAAATAAACAATAAAAAACGTATTTAATAAAAAAAATAAGTAAAAATAAATAAAAATAAATAAATATAAATAAAAATAAATAAAAAAAAGTAAAAAAAATAAATCAAAATAAATAGTTTAAAAAAATCTAAGAAATAAATAACACTAAAATAAAAAAAATAAAAAAAATAAATCAAAAGAAACTATCCAATGTAGTCACTTCTTCTTCACTCTCGCTTTCAAACAAGTCTTCATTAAATGAAATTTCACCATATTTGCCCCCACCACCAGGAACAATGTTTAAAGTCTTATCTCTAAAACCTTCTATTGCAAGGGAAACCTTATCATCAACTCTACCAATATCCTCTAAAGGAGTGTTTATCAAAACTTCAATCTCAGGCCCAAAACTATCAGTCAGCTTTTGCCAAACTCCTTGAACTGTCTTAGTTGTAATTCCCTTATCATAAACCATGCTGATTATCTCAGCAAGAGGCATCAAATGAACATAAGGAGGCCTATGACTTGGATGTTTAGGCTCTTTATAGTCTGCAATTTCACTTATCCTATAATCAACACCCTTTTTAATCTTTCCTCCACATGAGCAAGTCATCTTATTTTCCTTAGCTTCAATCGGATCAACAATTTTATGGCATTTGGTACATGCAGTCATATGATACTTGCCTAAGTTCGGAAGCATACCATAGTTTGCTTTAATTGTCTTATGTTTAAATGCATCTTTTAGACTGCTGTATGAAATATCTTTCATCTCTATTTGATTAAACTCCCTTCCCAATCTATGAGGCCATGGAGAATGTGCATCGGAATTTGAAAGGAATACAAAATCAGAAAGTTCCTTGATGCAGTCAGCCATGTCAGTATCTGCAGAAAGTCCAAGTTCAAGAAAATCAGGTCTCTTTTCATAACAGTCATAAATGCTGTCATGAGACTTATACATCCCAGTCCAAGGAGTAAAAGAATGTGCAGGACCAATCATGCAGTCATATTCACGAACAAGTTCTAAAAGCTCTGCACCACCAAGAGGAGTCCTTGGCCTTCCATCTACATATTTATTTGAAGAGACAAGCTTATCTGAAAGCTCACGAGCAATATCAAGATTAGGGATAATAATTACATGGTGTATCTTATGCTTTCCTTCCACTTCAGTTGTTAAGACGAAGTCGCAGTCTCCTCTTGAATATATTCCATCTCCCTTATACTCAGTGCTTTCCTCAATTATATCAAGCCATTTAGGGTGAAATGCATCACCGGTTCCAACAAGTTTCAAGCCCTTTTCAAGAGATTTAGGAGCAATATTCTCAATTAGCATGTCTTTAGAAGTTGCCATGGAAAAGCAACCGTGAATATGTAAATCTGCATTAACTAACATAAGATATCATATAAATCTTTTAGTATAAATATTTTAAACGATTCTTAAAGAAACAAAATAAAAAAAAATATGCTAAAACAAATAAAGAGAAAAAAATTAATAGGGATTAATAAAAAAAATATGCTGAAACAAATAACGAAAAGAAAAATTAATAGGGATTAATAAAAAAATCAAATGCTAAAAAACATTAATAAAATGATGACTTAAATCAAAAATGCAGAAAAAAAGTCACTAAAAAGCAGTGATGAAACTTATCTAATGAATCATATAAAATAAGCTATAATAAAAATTTGTAAAGTCAAATAAGTTATATATTAACTATTTAATGAAATTTTGGAAATGAGATTAATAAAATAACAAAGTTAAAGAACAGGAACATGTTTTTATTATACTTATCTAATTCTACTCCCATTTTAGTTTAGGACCTAAGGATCTTATTATATTAGGTGAATTGTTTATAATAAAAGTAAAAGTTATTTCGTATTACTATAAGACATAATAAGACATTAATATATGAAGACATGTAGATACATTTAATAATCTTCCGAATTTTATTAGCAACGATGCAAAAAATAAGAAAAACGACAAATTAAATTGAATAAAAGTTAGATTAATATTATTTAAATAATCATTAAATTAAATAAACTAAAGGTAAATTTGTAGAAGAAACTGGATTAAAAAATATAAAAAAATAGACAGTCAAAACTAAAAAAGAAAAAAAGATAACGATTTTTGGAAAACCAAAAATCGTTTTAAAAAATTGTTTACTTAATAGTCAATTTAGCTGATTTGCTAATTGCACTGTAGACTTTATCACCAACATATTTTGCAGTAAATGAATAAGTTCCTTTTTTAGATAAGCTTACTTTTACACTAGCAACACCATTTGCATTTGTAGTGCCAGTATATGTTTTGCCATTTACAGTGAAACTAATCTTTTTACCTTTTATAGGATTACCATTAACTGTTTTGAATGTAGCAGTCAATGTTTTTGTTTTTACAGTTGCCTTGTAGGTTTTAGATGAGGTTGTTAGTTTTGGAGTTTGTGAGGTAACTACAATTTTAGCTACTTCGAATGTTCCGTTATATTCATCATCACCTAAGTAGGCAATAGCAAATGTGTATGTTCCTTTAGCTGGGAGGTTGATTTGAAGTTTTGCACTTCCGTTTTCATCTGTGGTCCTGTTGTATATTTTTCCGTTGAATCCGATAGCAATTTTTTTGTTTGCCATAGCAGTTCCATTTGCATCCACTAATTTTACAACAAAGTATTCACCTACACGGCCATCAAGACTGGAAACGGATACTGTTTCCATATCACTATAGATGATTTGAGTAGCAGTACGAACAGTAGTTTTGTTTAGCTCTTCAATAATATTCATTAAATCATTTATTTTATTATTCAAATCTTCTACAGTAGCATTAAGATTATCAATAGCATCAGCTTGAGACTTAATAGTAGCAGCCTGATCATTAACAGTAGCATTAAGATTAGAAACTTCAGAAGTCAAATTATCAACCTTCTCATTAGCAACAGCCAAATCAGAAGTCAAAT
>CAMODR010000209.1 GCA_946611495.1 uncultured Methanobrevibacter sp.
TTTAAAATAATTAGCTGAAATCGCAACAAACAACAATATTAAGCTAAAATAAACTTAATACTTTGAATATTTCTTCTTTCAGTCAAACCAACAATTATCCTATCATCACCAATTTTTACAAGGGCAAAGTCATCCCTGTCTTTAAATTCATAACCTTTAAGGACAGCATAGGATTCTAAAGCTTTTAAGTGATTGACTTCAAATCTGCGATGGAAATCATTAATTATATTAGCAAACTCTTCTGGGTCATTTGATGATGGAATTTCATCGGATTTTATTGTTACAAAGAACACGAAACTTCCATAATTTACTGCACAGTAAGCGTCATCCCCAAATAAGGAGGATACAGTCATTGCTAAAATATGAGCTTCATCAAAGCTTGCAGCAAACATGCTTTCTTTAAATTGGACAATATTGTTAGTTTCTCCAAATTCCTTTACTTCTTTTGCTTCACGGATAAGTTCCTCAGGAAAACCTATTTCCTCATTATCCCATGCCCAAGACCAAGAGTATTCATCAGGGTCAAGAAAACCTAAAAGCTGAATAGGAAACTTTTTATCTTCAAATTTGACTATTCCTTCTTCAATTTCCAATTCAGGCTCATTATCTCCAACAAGTTTAGATAAATTTTCTTGTTTTTCTAAAGCAAGAGCTCCATATTTAGAGAATAAATCTTGCAAGTCATCATTTTCACCAACAAGGCTAAAATTAGCTTCCATCGTATCACCAAAAAATAATTGTTAAAAATTAAATAATAATCTTAAATTAACTAAATCAAAATTTCTCCTAAATAAAGTGCAACTATACATAATACACTAAATTAAAGTGCAATTACACCATTGCTAAATTAAAAGTGAAACCATACACCATTATTAAACAAATAGTGCAAAATGCAATTACAAATTAAATAAGTTAACTAAATGAAATAATAAAAAAATAAAATGATAGAAATCTAAATTAGAAAGATAATTTAGATATTCTGCTCATTGCTTCTTTAGTGTTTTCTAAAGTGTTGAATGCAGTCAATCTTAAGTAGCCTTCTCCACTTGGACCAAATCCAGAACCAGGAGTTCCTACAATATTTGCTTCTTCTAAAAGAAGGTCAAAGAAGTCCCAAGATTCCATGTCATTAGGAGTTTTTACCCAAATGTAAGGGGAGTTTACTCCACCATATACGTTTAATCCAATATCAGATAAGCTTTCACGAATGATTCTTGCATTTTCTAAGTAATAATCAATGTTTTCATTAATTTCCTTTTGTCCTTGTTCAGAGTAAACCGCTTCAGCAGCCTTTTGAACAGGATAGGAAACACCGTTGAATTTAGTGGTTTGTCTTCTGTTCCATAATGCGTTTACAGATTGCTCTTCACCAGAGGAAGTCTTGATTTTAATTTCCTTAGGCACTACAGTGTATGCACAACGGGTACCTGTGAATCCTGCAGTTTTTGAAAAGCTTCTAAACTCAATAGCAACTTCCTTAGCACCTTCAATTTCATAAATGCTGTGAGGAACATCATCTTCTCTAATGAAGACTTCATAAGCTGCATCAAAGAGAATTAATGCATCATTTTCTTTTGCATATTCAACAAACTTAGCCAATTGGTCTTTAGTTAAAGTGGTTCCAGTTGGGTTGTTTGGGAAACATAGGTAAATCAAGTCGACATTTTCCTCAGGAAGTGATGGAACAAAGTCATTTTCTTCAGTACAAGGAAGATATACGATGTTTTCATACATTCCATCATCTTTTATGAGGCCAGATCTTCCTGCCATAACATTTGTATCAACATATACTGGATAAACAGGGTCAGTTACTGCAATGACATTATCTAAATCAAAGATTTCCTGAATGTTACCAGTATCACATTTTGCACCATCTGAAATGAATACTTCATCAAGATCCAATTCAATGCCATATTTATTAAAGTCATTTTTAATAATAGCTTCAGCTAAAAAGTCATAACCTTGTTCTGGGCCGTATCCCATAAAGGAGTCAGCATCAGCCATTTCATCAACAGCATCTTTAAAAGCTTTGATAACAGTAGGTACTAAAGGTTTTGTCACATCACCAATACCCATTTTAATAACGTTTTTATCCGGATTCTCTTCCATATATTTAGCTGCACGTCTGTTTACTTCTACAAAAAGATAACTGTTTTGCAATAAAAGATAATTTTCATTGATTTTTACCATTATTTCACCTTAGCCAATAAAATAATTTAGTTAAATAATTTTGATAGTTGAATTTATTTAGAAATTGTGTAAATCATTTGATTAAAAAATAATGATTAAATTTTACAATCATCTAACACTTAAATATTTATTAAATATCTTATATAAAACTGTTGAAAATACTTATGTAAGTTAATTTGACAAATAAGGAAAATCAATAAAATAAGAAAAAAATCATAGGAAAATAATTAAAAAATTAGATAAAAACTAATCTATAAATAAAATAAAAAAGATATACATATATTACTATAATCTATAATTTATATAGTTAGATATAGTAAATTTAAAAATTCTTAAAAAGACTTGTAAATAAATTTTTCCAATCAAAGATACATGAAATTATTTATTAAGCTTTTTAGTTAATTCATTTAAAAAATAAAGATTAATTCGGTGAAAAAAGATGAAAGAAGTAACAGCAATATTACTTATTGTTATTGCCTTAATAGGTATAATTTCAATAATTATTGTAAAACTCTATTATAGAGAAAAAGAAAAAGATGAAGACAAGGAAAGACTAGAAGAGTTTCTTAAATCAAGCGATTACAATTCACATATTGAATCACATGAGTCCATTAATTCAAGAAGGGCTCCAGCAGGTTCTAAGACTGTAAAGAATATTGACCCAAATAGAGTTCAAAGAAGAAGAGTCAGAAAAGTTCCTAAGGAATCTGGAAACGCTCATTTAAGTGAAGCTCAAATTTATGCTAACACTCTCCAAAACGCTTCCAATGAAGATTTATTTGGAGATCATTATAATGAGGGTAGTCCAAAAAGCAGAAGCATCAGAAGAGTTCAAAGAAGACCTGTTAATGCTGAGGCTACTCAAGCTAACAGTACTGCTACATTACTTAGACAAAGAGCTGAAGCTGCTAAAAATGCATCTAGACAAGCTGAAGCAAATAAAGTCAGACAAGTTAAGAGAGCAAAAACTGTTGACAATGTAAGAAAAGTTCCTAGAACTCCAGAAAGAGTTAAAGAACAAATGAATAAGGAAGAGGAAGTAAAATCCTTCCAAGAACCTATCACCAAAGAGCATAAAGAAACTATCAATAGTGTAAATCAAGGTGAAAGTGAAGTAAAAGCTCGTCAAGTTCCTATGACAAAAGAGCAAAAAGAATTCATTTCATCTGAAATCGCTAAAAAATTAATAGTTGAAGATGAAGATGGTGATGTAAAGATAGTTAAATCTATTAAGCCAGATGAAAAAATAGAAGAAATTAAGGAAACTGCTAAAATCGAAACTGCAGAGGAAACTACTGAAAAAGCAGAAGAAACCAAAGTAGCTGAAACTGCAAAAGAAACTACAGAAGAAAAAGCAAAAGCTCCAAAAGTAGAAGAAAC
>CAMODR010000210.1 GCA_946611495.1 uncultured Methanobrevibacter sp.
ATATTATTAATTAAGACAAACTAATTATATTATATTATTAATTAATATTAAATTTTGTTAAATAATCTAATTTGCTATCTTTTAAGATTTAAGGAATTAGTGAAATTAGTTTATTTATTTTTAATAAAATGTTTTATTTATTTAAATAAAATGTGTATTTAATCATATTGATTTATTGAAAAAATAGAAAAAGGTGTTATAATGGCTAGTATGAAAGAGATGGCTGATACATTGCTTAAGAAAATCAATGAATTGGCTACTCCAGTTAAAATTATGCATGTTTGCGGTTCACATGAACATACAATTATGGAGCATGGAATTAGATCTTTGCTTCCTCCTGAAGTGGAGATTATAGCAGGGCCTGGATGTCCTGTTTGTGTAGTTCCTTCAAGAGAAATCGATGAATGTTTACAATTAATCGAAAAGGGTGTAACTGTTACTACTTTTGGAGATATGTTAAGAGTTCCAGGTTCAAACGGTTCACTTGCTGAAGCTAAAGCTGAAGGAGCTGATGTAAGAGTGGTTTATGGTATTCCTAATGCTGTTGAAATCGCTGAAAAGGTAGATAATGATGTTGTATTTATGTCTGCAGGTTTTGAAACTACTGCTCCTGCAACCGCTTCTGAACTATTGAAGAAGCCTCCTGAAAACTTTTCAATCATTTCATGTCATAGGTTGATTCCTCCTGCTCTTGACTTTTTAATCAACTCTGGAGAAACTACTTTAAACGCATTCATTCAACCTGGACATGTATGTACCATTCTTGGAACTGAACCATTTGAAAAGTTCTCTACCGAATATGGAATTCCTCAAGCTGTAGCTGGTTTCAACCCATTAGATATTCTAATGTCAGTGTATATGATTTTAAGGCAAATAGATCAGGGAGAACCTAGAATAGACAATGAATATAAACGTGCAGTAAGGACTGAAGGTAATGTCATAGGTAAGGAAATGATGGATGAAGTATTCCATGTTGAAAGCAGAGAATGGAGAGGATTCCCTAAGATTCCTGACTCTGTTTTAGAGGTAAATGATGAGTTTGCTACTTGGAATGCTAGAGAAAAGTATGACATTGAAGTAAAAGATGTTACTGAAGCTCCAAAAGGTTGTATCTGTGGTCCTATTCTTAGAGGACTTGCTAAGCCAAGTGACTGTAAGCTATTTAGAAAGGCATGTAATCCTATGCATCCTATTGGTGCTTGTATGGTAAGTAAGGAAGGAACCTGTAATATTGCTCATAGATATAGCAGATAATTTTGATGGTTTTTTTATAGCTTAAAAAGTCATTTATTAATGGGGTAAAAATATGGTTAAAATTGAAGCAATAGCGGTAGATGTTGATGGAACAATCACGGATAATAAAAGAAGAGTATGTCATAGCTCTTTAGATGCGCTTCGTAAGGCTGAAGCTAATGGAATTCCAGTTATTATTGCCACTGGAAACATTTCTCATTTTGCTTATGCTGTAGCTACCCTTGTTGGAACTACAGGAGGTCTTGTCTGTGAAAATGGCGGAGTCATCTATCAAGACGGTTACAATAATAATGAAGTGATTGTTTTAGGAGACATTTCCAAGGCTCAAAAGGCTTATGACTTTTTATATGAAAAGTATGGTGATGAAATTCCATTTAAGATTGTTGAAGATGCTGATGCAAGAGTTTCTGAAATTGCTTTCTATAAGAATATGGATTCACAACCTCTCAAAGAGCTTTTAAAGGATTTTGATATAAGAGTTTATGATAGTGGATTTGCTCTTCACCTTACAGATCCTAAAGTGGATAAGGGAAAAGGTCTAGCTGCCCTTTGCGACCTTTTAGGTTATAATATTGAGAATATCATGTGTGTTGGAGATAGTGAAAACGATATGGAATTCTTATCTGCAGGCGGATTTAAAGTTGCTGTAGCAAATGCTTCAGACGAGCTTAAGGAAATTGCTGACTATGTTTGTGAGAATAAATATGGTGATGGTGTAAAAGAAGCTATTGATAAGTTTGTTTTTGGCCAAGAGTAATTTTACGTTTTGTTGGTTTTAACAAGAATAATTTTATTTAGGTTTGTTTTTGGCCAAGAGTAATTTTAATGTTTATTAAGTGATAAGATGATTTATGAATTAGCCGAAGAGGCAAAAAGAGAAGTGTCAAAATATTCAGACGATTATGAGATATATGTTGACAGGTCTGAATTAATCGATTTGGATTCTCAAAAGACCGAACTTAATTTTGCAAAGGAAGATATGGGATTAGGTTTGGGAATAAGAATCATAAAGGATGGTGCTGTAGGCTTTGCATTTACATCTGACATTAGCGAAATTGCAAAGACCTGTGAAAATGCTTACTTGAATTCTAAGCTTAACTCAAAAGATGAGTTTTATTCCTTTGCTGAATGTGAAAAATTGCCTAAAATCAAGGGTGTATATGATAAGAGATTCAAGGATTTGGATTTAACTGAATTCACCGAGTCCCTTCAATCAGCTGTAAATGCTGTAGAAGATTATGGATGCCAAGTTTCCTCTGGCGGTTTATCTGCTGCTGAAGGGGAAACCTTGATTATAAATTCAAATGGTGTGGAAGCTTATGATAAGTCCACTGGATTTGCAATGGGAATATCAATCAATGCAGTTAAAGATGGCGAATTGACAACTGCTTATGACTCTGTTTCATCCTGCTTATATGATTTGGATGGAATGAAGTTAGTTGAAGATGTTTGCACATTAGCAAAATCCTCTTTAGGTGGAGAAGATATAGAAACTTCAGACAGGGATGTTGTATTGGATTTCCATGCAGCTACTGGATTGCTGTCAACTTTCTTAAGCGGTTTTAGTGCAGATAATGTTCAAAGGGGAAGATCAAGAATTGCTGATAAGATGGGTGAGCAGATAATCACTGAAAACCTTTCCATTTATGATGATGGAACAATTGAGGGTGGATTAAGCTCATCTTCCTGTGATGATGAAGGTACAGCATCTAAAAGAACAGCTCTTGTTGAGGATGGTGTCCTTAAAGGATTCTTATATGACATTTATACTGCTAATAAGGATGGAGTTAAAAGCAGTTCAAATGGTTTCAGACCTTCTTTTGCTGGAACTCCTTCAGTTGGCGCTTCTAATCTATTGTTTGACTTTAAGAAAAACCGTGGATTAGATGATATTGATGATGCATTCCTTGTAACTGATGTTTTAGGTGCTCATACTGCTAATCCGATTACTGGTGACTTTTCAGTTGAAGCAAGCAATTCCTTCATAGTCTCTAAAGGAGATAAGAAACCTATTAAAAAGGCAATGATTTCAGGCAATATTTATGATTTATTGGCTGATGCTGAAGCTGTAGGTACTGAAACTAAACAAAGAGGTTCATTTATTATTCCTAAGATTCTTTTACCTAATGTAAGAGTTGTTGGGAATAATTCAAGTTAAATAAGTTTAAAAAAAGCTTTTTTATTTTTTAGAGTTTTTATTCTCTACTTTTTTATTTTTTATTTTTTAGAGTTTTTATTCTCTACTTTTTTATTTTTTATTTTTTAGAGTTTTTATTCTCTACTTTTTTATTTTTTATTTTTTAGAG
>CAMODR010000211.1 GCA_946611495.1 uncultured Methanobrevibacter sp.
TAAAATACTTTTAATTTAATTTAAAACAAAAACTATTCTAAAATACTTTTAACTTAAAATAAGATAAGTTTAATCTTAAAATAATACTTTTAACTTAAAATAAGATAAGTTTAATCTTAAAATAATACTTTTAAGTTAAAATAATAACTTAAACCTTAAAATAATGCTTAATAATTCAAATTAAGCAGTATAAATTATTTTAAATTTTATCATTGAGAAAACAACTTATTAAACAGCTTATTTAAAAATTAACCAAAATTTACTTAACGAATATTAATCGAAAAAATATTGATTTATTACCATATGCTAATTTTATACAGCTATTTTTCGAAGTGATTATATGCCTTCAAATATCTTAGAAGAAATTAAAACAGAAATCAAAAAGAAACTTCCTGAAGAAGTCAAATTAGCTAATATTGAATTCGAGGGTCCGGAAGTAGTAATCTATACTAAAAACCCAGATATCATTGCAGATAATGGAGACCTAATTAGAAATTTAGCTAAAGACTTAAGAAAAAGGATCATCATACGTTCAGACAAGTCAGTTTTATTAGATCATGAAGATGCAATCAGAAAGGTTGAGGAAATTGTTCCAGAAGATGCTGAAATTACCAACATTACTTTTGATGAAGTCACATGTGAAATCATCATAGAAGCAACCAAGCCAGGTCTTGTTATTGGTAAATATGGAGTTACATCTAGAGAAATCGTAAGAAATACTGGTTGGGCTCCTAAAATCTTAAGGACACCACCAATCAGATCTGAAATCATCGACAGAGTCAGAACTACATTAATGAACAGCAGTAAAGAAAGAAAGAAATTCCTCCAAACATTAGGTGCAAGAATTCACCAAAGCAGTAAATATCCAAATGAATGGGTAAGGTTAACTGCAATGGGCGGTTTTAAGGAAGTAGGACGTTCCTGCATGTTATTGCAAACCCCAAACAGTAGAGTCTTACTTGATTGTGGAGTAAATGTAGCAGGACAAGATGAAAAAACTTCTTTCCCAATGTTAGGAGTTCCTGAATTCTCAATTCAAGATTTAGATGCGGTTGTTCTATCTCACGCTCACTTAGACCACTGTGGATTCATTCCTTACTTATACCACTATGGATATGAAGGTCCAGTTTACTGTACAAGTGCAACAAGAGACTTAATGACATTATTACAAATGGATTATATTGATATTGCACATAGGGAAAACAATCCGCTCCCATTTAAAGGAAAAGATGTTCAAAAAGAAGTTAAACATACAATTACCTTAGATTATGGGGTTGTAACAGACATTTCTCCAGACATTAAGTTGACATTACATAATGCAGGACACATTCTCGGTTCAGCAATGTGCCACTTCCACATTGGAGATGGAGCTCATAACTTGCTTTACACTGGAGACTTTAAGTACGAAAGAAGCAGACTTCTTGAACCTGCTACAACAAGATTCCCAAGAGTGGAAAGTTGTATTATGGAAAGTACCTATGGTGGACATGAGGACGTGACCCCTTCAAGAAACAGTGCGGAAAAAGAATTGATGAAAACCATTTACAAGACTTTAAAACGTGGTGGAAAGGTATTGATTCCTGTATTTGCTGTAGGAAGAGCACAAGAATTAATGATTGTGCTTGAAGAGTATATGCATCATGACTATATTGAACAAGTGCCAATACATCTTGATGGAATGATTTGGGAAGCTACTGCAGTTCATACTGCAAGGCCAGAGTACTTAAGCAAAGACCTTAAAGACCAAATTCTACATATGAGCAGAAATCCATTTGTTGTTGATGCATTCAATAAGGTTCAAAACAATGCAGAAAGAAAGGAAATCGTTGAAGGAGAACCTTCAATCATTTTATCCACATCAGGTATGTTAACAGGTGGAAACTCTGTAGAATACTTTAAATGGTTATGTGAAGATAAAAGAAACACTATCGTATTTGTAGGATACCAATCTGAAGGATCCCTCGGTAGAAAAATCCAAAAAGGACATAAGGAATTGCCATTTGAAGATGAAGACGGCAAAACCAGAATGTTCAATATTGAAATGGAAGTCAAAACCATTGATGGATTCAGTGGTCACTCCAACAGAAGACAATTGATGGAATTCGCTAAAAGATTACATCCAAGACCAGATAAGATCATCACTTGTCATGGAGACCCATATAAAACTGTTGACTTAGCTTCAAGTATTCACAGAAGCTTTAAAATGGAAACCAAAACTCCAGTCATACTTGATGCAGTAAGACTTCAATAAATCTTAAATTTTAATTATTAAATAAAAAGTTTGAATAAAAAATCTTAAACTTAAATTAATAATAAAATGTTGGAATAAAATTCTTAAATTTTAATTATTAAATAAAAAGTTTGAATAGAAATTCTTAAATTTTAATTATTAAATAAAAAGTTTGAATATAAATTCTTAAAAAAAATAAACAGTTCATACAGATTATTTATATAATTATAAACAATTTGCTTAAATTAAAACTATTTAATTAAATAGTATATAATAAATAATAGATTTTACAAATAATAAATCATAATCTTATTGATTATATACATCAATAAGAAATTAGATTAAAATAATTAATTAAATTAGAAAAATTATTAATAAGGTGTATTTTATGGTTACATATTCAGAATCTGGTGTTGACATTGACCTTGAAGCTTTAACAGTATCTAAATTAGCTTCAAAATTGCAACCAACACTCGAATATAGAAACATTATAACTGACAGCGGA
The DNA here is from genome assembly GCA_946611495.1 of uncultured Methanobrevibacter sp. GTDB lineage: Archaea > Methanobacteriota > Methanobacteria > Methanobacteriales > Methanobacteriaceae > Methanobrevibacter. The sequence goes on from CAMODR010000211.1 coordinate 2,736, forward strand.
CATTTTGCTGCTTTAGTCGAACTTGGAGACAAGGCTATTGCAATGAGTACTGACGGAGTAGGAAGTAAAATATTAGTTGCTAAAATGATGGAGAAATATGATACTGTTGGTATCGACATGATTGCAATGGTAGTTAACGATATTCTCTGTGTAGGTGCTGAACCTATAGCATTAGTGGACTATTTAGCAGTGGAAGAGCCTGATCCAAAAGTTGCTGAAGAAATCGCAGACGGATTAGTCAAAGGAGCTATTGAATCTAAAATTGCAATCATTGGAGGAGAAACCGCTTCACTTCCAGGAATTGTAAAAGATTTCGACTTAGCAGGAACTGGAATTGGTTTTGTAGACAAAGACAAAATCATCACTGGAGAAGATATCCAAGAAGGAGATATTTTAATTGGATTAAGAAGCAGTGGTATCCACAGTAACGGATTAAGTTTAGCAAGACGTGCAATATTCGAAGACGGTGGTTTCACTGTCGATGACAAGATGCCTAATTCAGACATAACCATAGGCGAAGAATTATTAAAGCCAACCCAATTATACGTAAAAGCAATTGTTGACCTTTTAGGACAAGGCTTCAATATAAAAGGACTTGCTCATATGACTGGTGGTGGAGTAAACAACCTTTCAAGACTTAAGAAAGGAATCGGTTTTGAAATTACTGACTATCCAGAACCACAAGACATTTTTAAATTAATCTATGAACAAGGAGTTCCTTTAGAGGAAATGTATAAGGTATTCAATATGGGAATTGGATTCTGTGTAATTGCAAGCCCTGAAGAAGCAGATGCAGTTGTAGAAGCATTAAATAAACATATTGA
>CAMODR010000212.1 GCA_946611495.1 uncultured Methanobrevibacter sp.
AATAGCTTTTCTTTCGTCTTTGCTTCCAACTTTTTTGATTATTCTTTCAGATTCTTTAATTCTTTCTAAGAAAAATGCCTGTTTCTCTTTATCAACAATATTTATTCTGGAATAGTGGACAAGACTTTCCATAAGTGCATGTATTCCCCTATTCATAGGTTTTACGCAAGGGTTGTTTATCTTTAGCTCAAGCACATCTGCTTTAATTATGTTTATTTCACTTGATTTGATTGGGTCATTTTTAGTTGTTCCATTTTTAATGCTTTGAACCTTACAGATAAAGTAAGCATCAACGTCTTTTATATGGGCTAATTTGCTGTTGTCGTAATCTATCTCATTTAAGTATTCATCAGGGATTGTATCGGTTGTTGCAAAGGAAAACATGATTGGATCATTTGTAATATTTACTATAAACTCCTTTTTATCCTTTATGTTTTTTAGGGTATTTGAGCCTTCAAATATTTTAAGCTGAATTTTATCCTCACCCATTACCCTAACTCCAAATGGAGCAGCATTGCTTTTGCCTTCCTTATTGATTGTGGTTAAAATGGCTTCATATTGCTGTCCTATATTCATTGATACTTCACTTAAGTCAATTTTCATTTTTAATCCCTTAAACCCTTATGATTGTTTCTTGCAGTTAATAATTTTAAACATTTTTTCAATGTTTTTTTTTAATTATAAATCAAATTTTTAAACAATATGTTCATATTATTAAACAATATATTTATATTAAAAATTATAAAAATAATAGTAATATATTTAAAAGGAAGATTATTAGTTCCTTTATCTTTTTTGTTTAAGTATATCTAAACAAAATTAATTGCAAATTATTAATTATAGAATAATTTTAGAATTATTAATTATAGAATAATTTTAAATTATTAATTATAGATTAAACTTATATCTATTTAATAATTTGTATCGATAATAATTCATATTAAAAATTATATTTTCTATTTATTGAAATCATAAAAACTAAGAGGGTGAATTTATGAGATATAAAATGTATGATGAAATGATGGAACAACCGGAGGCTCTTAGAAGAACATTTGCTAGTGAAAGTGAAAATATGGCAAAAATTTCTAAGATTGTTGAGTCTGTTGATACTGTTTACTTAATCGGTTGTGGAAGTTCCATTTCAACTTGCTATTCAATTAGGGACGCTTTGGCATCTGTAAGTGATTTAAGGATAGAAGTTTTCACAGGTTACGAATTTGTTTACAATAAAAAGTTAAATGATGGTGAAAACTCATTATTCATTGCCACTTCCCAATCTGGTGAGACTGCTGATACTTTAACTGCTTTAAGAAGAGCAAATGAATTCAATATTGATACAGTTTCCATCTCAAATGAACCTGAGAGCTCTATGATTAAAGAAGCAAAATATCCAATTGTAACTCTTGGAAATACAGAAACTGCAATATTAGGTACTAAAACTTATATTACTCAATTGGCTTGTCTTTATCAAATTTTATTTGCAGCCTCAGGATATGAAAAGGCAGATGAAATTTTAACTCAGTTAGCTGACATGCCTGATTTAATTGAAGAACTTTTAAAAACTACTGAAGAGGACAATAAAAAATTGGCTGAAGAATTGAAGGATGAAGCTGGTTTCTATTGTTTAGGAAGTGGAGTTAACTATGGTCTTGCATATAAATTGGCTATGACTATGTTGATGGAAGGAGCTATTAAGCATGCTTGTCCACTTTATTCAGCAGAATACAGACATGGTCTTATTGAAAGGGCTGAAAAGGATGTTCCTTTAATATTTTTAGATGCTGATATGGAAAGTGATGAGTTAACTAAAAAGGCTATTAGAAATTCAAGGGATGAATTGAAAGCAAATGTGATTATTTATGATCTTAAGGATTATGCTGATATTAATCCATTGCTTGCACCATTTGCACTTGTAATACCTTTAGAATGGTTTGTTTACTATTTAGCACACTTCAATGGTGAAGATCCTGGTAGTACAAGACATATTGATAAGGTAAGATATGAATAATTCTATTCATTTCTTTTATTTTTTTTCATTTTCATTATTTAACTAAGTTAACTGATTAAATGAATATTTAGGTTTTATAGCATTATTAATTATTGGAGATTATTTTATGGACTTTTATATTATCAATGGTAGCCCAAGAAAGAAATATAATACTGCAGAGCTTTTAGAAAAAGCTAGTCAAGGTATTAAAGATGAATTAAAAGATACAAATGAAGTTAACATTCATCAAATTCATTTATATGATTTAGATTATAAAGGATGCAAGTCCTGTTTTCACTGTAAAAGAATCGGTGGCAAATATTATGCCAAATGTCCAATAAAGGATGACTTGTTGGATTTGATTCCAAAGATTCAAAATTCTGACGGGATTATTTTAGGAAGTCCGATTTACTTTGGAGAGATTACAGGTGAAATGAGGTCATTTTTAGAAAGATTATTGTTTTCTCTTTTTGTTTATGGGGGAGAGTCTAATGCTCCTAAGAAAATGCCTGTAGCAATGATTTACACTATGAATGTTACAGAAGAAGTCTTTAATGGATTGTATGGCAATAAGTTTGACTTGATGGAAGATATTATAGAAGGTATTTTTACTAAACCTTATTCTTTAAAGGTTTATGATACCTATCAGTTTTCTGACTATTCAAAATATGAAAATTATGCATTTGATCCTGAATTAAAGGCTAAAAGGAAAGAGGAACATTTTTCAATTGACTTAAAGGACGCTTATGATTTAGGTGTAAAAATAGCTCAAGACAGTTTAAAAGATATTTAATTGATTAATATCTTTATTTTTTATCTCTTTTTATCTTTTTATCTTTTTTATCTATTAGTATTGTTCTATTCTCTATAATTATTCTTATTTTAATCACTTTTTTAATTCTAAAAATATTCAAGAATCATGTTAAAATATTTTAAAATGAGATAAACATATTTTTAAAATTAGTATAATGTAGATAAAATCAGTATAATATAAATAAAATTGTATAATATTAGTAAAATCAGTTAAAGGTAAATAAAAAAAAGTTGAAAAGTAAATTTTAAAAAAAATAAAATTAAATAAGATAAAGTTAATTATCTTATTCGTTTTTGATAGCTAATGCGATATCATCAGCTTTTACAGTTTGTCTTTTAGCAATTTTTGCGTATTCAATTGCTTTTTTAGCTACAGCGGTTGCGTCTTCTTCTAAGTATGCTACTAATGCTTCTACTGCGTCAGCACTTACTCTTTCAGCACCAGCTTCTTTGATAATCCTATTAACAGGAGCTTTAGGAATTGCCATATTTTCACCTCCGTTTTATAGTTAGTATTATTTTATATTTACTTAGTATTAAAACTTTTCCCTTTTTCACTTATTTTTTCTTAAAACTTAATTATTCTAAGTAAAATTAACTATTTTTTATAATACTATTAAAGATAATAATTTATATTTAAAAATAGTAATTTTTTATAAAAATTTTATATTTTCATTTGCTGTAAATGATTATCTGAAATTATAAATTTTTAAAAATATGATTATTGCTAAAATGATCTAAAAAAAGAAAAGGAATTTT
>CAMODR010000213.1 GCA_946611495.1 uncultured Methanobrevibacter sp.
ACAAAGGCTGATTATATGGGCTCTTTGGAATTGTCAAAAGAGCTATTGGATAATAGGTTAAAACAAGAAGATAAACCTGTTAAAAGCTTCTTTAAAAGTTCTAAAATTGATGGTGTTGAAGTTTTCACCTTTGGAAATAAGGAAAAGTCAAAAAACACAATAGTTTATATTCATGGAGGAGCTTTTATAAATGAAATAAACTATCAGCATCAGCTATATTGTCTTTTGATGGCAAAACGATTAGATGCTTATGTTATTGCTCCTGTTTATCCTCTTGCTCCTAAGCATAGTGCAATTGAAACATTTGATTTGATTGAAAGGTTATATAAATCCCTAATTGAAGATGAAAATTGCAATAATCTCTATTTGATGGGGGATTCTGCAGGTGGAGGATTTGTATTATCATTTTGCCAGTATCTAAAAACAATTAATCTTCCTCAACCAAAGGAAATAATCACTTTCTCCCCTTGGGTAGATGTTTCCATGCCTAGAAATGATTATGATAATGAAAATGATCCTATTCTTGGAGAGATAGGTCTAAGAGAAGTTGGTAAATCTTGGGCTGGTGATTTAGACACTAAGGATTATCGTGTTAGTCCAATATATGGTGATAAGGAAGGTTTGGCAAAAAATCTCATTTTTGTTGGCGATGCCGAGATATTCTATCAGGATGTTTTAAAATTCCATAATAACCTTCAGGAAAGCGGTGTAGAATCAAGATTGGTAGTTGGGAAAGGAATGTTTCATATCTATCCATTGTTTCCAGTTCCTGAAGCTTGGAGAGCATTTAAAGAGTTAAAAAAAGAGTTTAAATAATTATTTTTAGTCTATTTTTAATAAAAAGAGATTAGATAAGTTGAATTTACAAACTTATCTATTTTTTTAATTTAATATTTATATTTATAAAATATCATCAATATTATATTCAATACACTCGTCCACTTTATATTCAGAGCAGACAGCTAATTTATATCTTCCTAAATCAAAATAGCTGAATTTGACCTTTTCATCATTTTCTTTTAAGTCATCGAGCATATTTTTGACTTTGATTTCATCATTATCCTCATCTATGATGATTTCAAACTTATCTGTGTCTAATTCAAAGCCTAATCCAGTGTATTTCATATAACTTTCCTTAAGCACCCAATATTTGAAGAATTCATCTACCTTTGCATCTGAGCTTCTGATGTTTTCATACTCACTATTGTAGAAGAAATTTTTAGATATCTTTAAATCAATTGTAGGGTCCTTTATTTCAACATCAATTCCAACTTCCTTATCAGATATTGCGCATGCAACTATTTTACCTGAATGACTAATATTAAAATAGGTATCTTCATAGTTGGATATGTAAGGCTTACCATTTTTTATAGATTCTATTATAGGTTCATCTTTGCCTTCATCTTCAAGCATCTTTTTTGCAAGAAGATATGCTCCTGCACTAAGTTTTTTATCCCTGTCAAAAATGAAATTGTCCATTTTTTCCTTTCTCTCTTGAGGTAAAAGATCATATGCCTTTTCCAAATCAATATCTTTTACATTACAATATGCTACTTTAATCATAATATCATCATTTTATTAGTTTTTTCTTTTAGTAATTTATAAATAATAAGTATTATACTTTTTTAAATTATTTTTTTTTAATATTTTTTAATATTTTTTAATATTTTTTAATATTTTTTCAATTACGCTTTTTTTAAAAAATAGAAATAGTGATAATTAATAATCATCAATTATCTCATGTATAATATATATTTTCCGAATCTTGGAATTCTGTATATAATAACTGCAGTTACATAACTTAATATTATTAATAGAATCCAAAGAATAATCGCTTTAATCGGTTCTGAAAATGGTAATTGAACTGCAAGAGGAAGCAATGGGATTCTAAATATGTTATGGATTAAAAATACTGCAAATGAATATTTTGAAAAGAATTCTACAAGAGGATATGCTCTTACAGTTTTCTTTCTGGAACATAATTCAAAGAGTGCAAATGATCCAAGCAATACGAATGGGAACTCATACCATAATGCAAAGTCATAATTCAATGTGTATGCATAGTATTGGAATAATATGCAGATTGCAAATGAGATTATTGCAGCAATGCGAATTGGTAACTTTTACCATGCTTGAATTGTCCTTTCTTAATCAAGTAACCTAATATGATGTAGATTCCATAAACTCCGCTACTGAAACCAAGACAATACTGGAGAGCCACTCCATTAATTCCATGCATTTCACATACTGTTGTGATAAATGGCATAAGGAATGCAAGAAGTGAAAACACTATCATAGCTTGATAGATTGTCTGCACCTTGAATTGCTTTAATGCAGCTGCCACAAATGGCATGGAAAGGTACATTCCAATGATCATTGGCATATACCACATATGAGAGAAGAAAAGTGTTCCAGCTTCTGCATAGTTGATTCTAGGAGTGCTTACAGTTACGAATTGCAATGAAAGAATATAAATTATTGACCAGATGACTGTAACAATAATTAATCCTTTTACACTTTTTTTCCAGAATTTTTCTACTCTAGCATCATCATATTCTCTATCCAGTAACAGATAACCTGTAATCATTAAAAAGAACGGAACCCCTATACGACCAATGAATAATGCAGCAAAGTTGAATATTCTTGAATAAATAGTATAATTCAATATTGCATCTGAGGAAATGATGTAGATTCCGTCAGTTGCATGAATGAACAATACTGTAAGAATAGCTATTGCTCTTACCAGGTCAACATTCTATTCTATTTTTAGTCATTAATTTTTCTCCAAAAAATTGCTAAAATTTAGATATTATTATTTTGTTCTTAACTTAATATATATTTTAATTATTTTTTTTGAAAAATTAATTGGCTATAAAAATTTCAATTAACTGTATAATTTTTATAAAAATACTAACTTATATATAAGGTAAAAAATAAATAATTAATAAATGCTATTTTTATAAGTATTTTATATTTTAAAATTATTCATCATTCAGTCGTGATATTATTATTGAATGGGTTATTAAGATTGGTGGAAGTTTATTCCCTAAAAAGGCTATTGAATTAGCGAATGAATTAAAAGGCCAAAACTGTCTATTTGTTATTGGCGGAGGGGAATTTGCTAATCTTATTAGAAAGTATGATTCTGAAATAGGATTTTCAGAAGATATAACTCATGAAACAGCTATTGATTCAATGGATATCTTAGCTAAATTGCTGGATGATAAATTAGCATTTACAGAAATTAGTTATTCTATCGAAGAGGCTGAGAAAATAGCTAATTCCAATAAAATACCAATTATGATCTGTTCAGAGATTCTAAAGGAAAATGAACCTTTCAAACATTCTTGGGATGTTACTTCTGACTCAATTGCTGCTTATATTGCAAGTCTTTTAGGTTCTAAGCTTTTGATTGCAACAGATGTAGATGGTATTTACACTAAAGATCCATCCTTAAGCGGTGCAGAACTCATAAGCAATATTGATGTAAATGAACTACTAACTTTTGAAGAATCATCAATCGACTTAAGTTTGCCTGCTTTGTTAATT
>CAMODR010000214.1 GCA_946611495.1 uncultured Methanobrevibacter sp.
GTTCAAATCAAATGATTCGTTGACAATAATAACTGTTGGCAATCTGTCGTCGATAACAGTGACTCTGACTGTTGCATTTGAAGGAGTATAGTCGTCATTTCCAGCAAAGCTGATAAATATTGTGGTTGTACCTATAGCCTTAGCCTTTATTATGCCATTATTATCAACTTCAACAATGCTTTCATTATTGCTAGTAAAACTTAAGGTTCCAGCTTCACTAGGGTCTAACTGCGCATTTATTGTGTCTTCACCAGCATAGGACAAAGTCAATTCCTCTGGAGCATCGATCCTTGTTTGAGTTATGACTCGAACAATGACTTCCTTGCTTGCAGGATTATGGTTCTTATCGACAACTGTACTTAAGCTTACAGTATAATTGCCTATATCCAAACCGCTTACAATGACTTTGCCATCGCTTACAGCAAATGTATAATCAGTGCCGTTTTCCAAGATGGAACTTCCTTTCTTAATGCTGGTAATGGTTACGGTACCATTTACTGCAGTGTAGTTTATTTCAGCATCACTGCCATTGACAATGGTAGTGCCATTTGCATCAAGACTTGAAGTGGCAATGCGAACATTGAATGAAGTTCTATTATTTGAATACACATAATTTTTGCTATCTTGAGGATTGGTAAACTGAACATAAGCACCATATCCCTCCTTCACATCAATCAAAGCAGGAATATGAATGACTTTTCCATTTAACTCATTTTGAGCTACACTGACATTATAAGCCAACACATTACCTTTATTTACATCATCATCGCTAAATGTAACGTCATAGCTTGAATTAGCAATGAAAATGGTATAGTTTCCAGAAACATTAGTGCTTAAATTTACAAGAAGCTCTTCACCATAAACCGCATCAGCAACATCAATCTTAAGGGTATTGTTAATGTAATTTGAATTTACTAAATTACCAGTTATAATATTAGATCGTGTATAATAATCATCCTCTGGATGGTATGCCTGATAGATATATAATCCAGATGGCAGAGTCTTATACTCATCAAAGATAACTTGCCCATTGATATTGGTTCTTTTTGTTATTTCCATTACTTTTTTAATCCCTTGCATAACTATAATTTTAATGTCTATACCCGCTTCATGCAAACTTTCAATAGGAGAATCACTGCTTACGAATGAACCATCCCAATAATTAACGTTCTTGAAATTTACATTACCATTATTTCGAATAGCATTCATGTAATTTTCATGCCCAGTGAAATCAAATATTATTCCATATGATTCCACACTTTGGGTCAATTCATTGCTGTTTGCCTTGTTATACTTGAAAGTTGAATCAGCAATAAGGTTTAAACTATTAACAATATATATTGCACCACCAAATGTTGCAGAATTATACTCAAAGGTAGAATTTGCTATAATTCCCATATCACGAACTGAAACAGCACCACCATAGATTGCAGAATTATTCAAAAAGTTGGAATTTGCAATTACAGCATTTTTATAACTATCATTCATCCAATATATAGCACCGCCCATCATAGTAGCAGAGTTTTTATTAAATATGCAGTTAAAAATGCTAGTGGAATTGCCGGTGTTACTTATAGAGATAGCACCGCCAAAACCGTCCATAAGGTCATCTACTCTATTATTCTCGAAATAAGAGTTGGATATTTGGCAATTCTCACCTACAAAAAGGATAGCGCCACCTACTCGGCGAGCATGATTGTTAGTGAAATTAGAGTTATCCACTATAACCTTGTCACTGCCTGCCCAAGAGTAAATGGCAGCCCCATACCTTCTTGCATAATTATTATCAAATGAAGAATTATAAATCGCTACATTATCAGACATTATGGCAATAGCCCCTTCACTATCAGCATTATTCTTTTTGAAAGTAGAATTATTCACAGTTAAAGAGCCTTTAGTACATATTGCACTCCCAGTTGTTGCAGAATTCTCTATGAATGTGGAATTTATAATGCTACCTCTACCATTATGTATTTTATAGATAGCACCACCTAGAGAGGCATCAATATCACTGACTGCATAATTTTTCTCAAAGTAACAATTTAAAATGATATTGTTTCCAGAAGCATAATCAAACCAAAATATAGCACCACCATATCCTGCACCATTGTTTGTAAAGTTACAGTCGGAAATCTTAATATTGGCACTACCTGGATAAATGTTTATTGCACCTCCAAAACCTTCCTCTACCACATTATTAAAGAAATTACAATTTAATATTTTTGCATTTATTCCACTTGTTAGTATAGCAGCACCGTTGGCTTTAGCTCCACGTTCATTTGTACGGCCAAAATTGGTATCAAAAGTACAATTAGAAACAATGGAATTTGAAGACCCTAAGTCTATTGCGCCACCGTTATATGCAGAATTAGCGGTAAATACACAATTGTCAACATATTGATTAGTAAATCTGGGTGAAAATGTAACTGCTCCCCCTCCATAATCCGTATCATAAGTAGAATGGGCAGAATTAGATCTGAAAGAACAATTCTTTAGAATACCATTGCTAGCGCCCCAAAAAATAGCTCCTCCATCCTGTTCCATTTGTCCATTAACAAAATCAATGTTGATTAATGTCACATCATTTGCAGAGATATAGAATATACGGGAAAGGCGATTTGCATCTAAAGTTACATGCTTATTGCTAAAAGTGGAGTTGCCTATAATTGTAAGTGGTTTGTAAATACGTATATGAGATCCAGACCCATAATAAGTATTTGCTGATATTATGCCACCACGTCCATTTAGATAAATGGTATCTCCAAATTCTGCACTGTGAATTGCATTTTGAATATCCTCAAAGGTACTTCCACCGACACTGATGTCTTTACCTAATTTAGAGCTTTGCAAATTATTTGAAGAAGACTTCTCCAAATCCTCATCAGAATGATTATTCTGATAATCATTTGTTGAATCTGGCATAGCAACTGAAGTATCATCCCTATTATTTATAGACTCCACTTCATCAATTGAGAGAACTTGAGCGTTTAAATCTGCATCGATAGTTGAATCTTGAATTTCTAAATTACTTGTATCTTCAGCTGAAACATTGGATAAACAGATTAAAATACTGAATATGACTAAAATACCAAATAACAGTTTCCTTTTGTTTTTCGTTTTTTTCACCTCCTTTTATAATCGATTAAATTAAAAGATGAAAAAAATATTTCATTCAAAAGTGCTGAATAAAAAAATAAGCATAAATTGAAGATTATTTAACATTAATTAATAGGGAACTCTATTTCCACCCTAGAAAATAATAAAAAAATGTTAAATAAATTATAAGTCACAAAATATTTCCTTCAATTATTATTATTTTTATTATTATTATTTAAGTTTATGTAAAAATTTATACATTTTATATTTAAATATAAGAAATTATGAATAATTTTAATAATTAAAAACAATTAATGAAAAATTAACTAAATTAATAAAAATTATTAAAACAATTCAAATTTCTTTTTTAAACAATTCAAATTTCTTTTTTAAACAATTCAA
>CAMODR010000215.1 GCA_946611495.1 uncultured Methanobrevibacter sp.
GTATTTCAGGAATTGTATGATGCATACGATGACTCTATTTTCCCATCAAACTAATAGTGTATAATTTTTAGAAAATATTTTTATAAAATTTATTAGAAAGATAGTTTTTAAAAAATTATTTTTCTTTTAAAATATTTTAATAAAATTTCTTAAGAAAGATAGTTTTAAAAAATTATTTTTCTTTTAAATTTTTCATTTCATACCTTTATTTTTTATATTTTTTATTTTTCCATTATCCTATACACAAAACATTTATTCCGTATTTTTCTCAAGTTTTTAAAATAGTTTATATATTATGAAAATAAAATATAACTTTGTTATTATAACAGATGTTAAGTTTATATATGAATTAACTTAATAAATAACTATGTTAATATTATTATAAAAACGATATAAAACTTATTGGTGTACTTATGTTTGATTCTGTTAAAGAAGCTCTTAAAGCTGCAAGGGAAAGAGACCCTGCAGCAAGAGGAAATTTAGAGATTATACTTTGTTATCCTGGATTGTGGGCTATTGCTCTACATAGGATTAATCATTGGTTTTATTCTCATAATTTACCATTTTGGGGTAGATTTTTCTCTCAAATTTCTAGATTCTTAACAGGCATTGAAATTCACCCTGGTGCTCAAATAGGTAAAAGAGTATTTATCGATCATGGAATGGGCATTGTTATTGGTGAGACAACAATCATTGGTGATGATGTTTTGATTTACCAAGGTGTTGTTCTTGGAGGAACAAGTCTTAATAAAGGAAAAAGACACCCTACTGTGGAGGATTCTGTTGTTATCGGCTCTGGAGCTAAGGTTTTAGGAAACATTACTTTAGGTAAAGGTTCTAAAATTGGAGCTGGTGCTGTTGTATTGAAAGATGTTCCTGCAGGAGCTACTGCTGTCGGTGTTCCAAGCAAGATAATTCAAGAGGAACGTGAACCTATAATGGACTTAAAGCATGAGTTCCCTGACCCTGTTGCATCAGCTATTGATTTGCTTTTAGAACGTCAAGATGAACTTGAAAAGCAAATTAAGATATTAGGTAGATTCCATGATATAGAACATGAAGATTTAGTTCATGATGATGAAATTGAAAAAGTATTTAAAGGTTCAGATGATAATCTGAATAGACATGATGAAGATTAGTTTTATCATTTTATCTGAATAGACATGATGAAGATTAGTTTTATCATTTTATTATTTTCAATATTTATGATATGATTTTAAATGGAGGATTTTTATGAAACCGCCTTGTGAAATGGTAGTATGGTATATTATACCAGCTATTAGATCTGAATTAGCTAAAGATTTATTAAAATTAGGAATGAAACAAAAGAAGATATCTGAATTAATGGATATCACTCAACCTGCTGTTTCTCAATATTTGACTGATAAAAGGGGTAGCGGCATTGAATTTAATGATGATGTTAAAGCATTAATTGAAGAATTTGCTAATGACTTAAATGAAGGAACTGCTACTAAAATGGACATTATTCCTCGTACTTGTTATATCTGTAAAAGAATTAAAACAGAAGATGTCATTTGTCAAATTCATAAAGAAAAAGGTCAAATGCCTGCAGATTGTCAAGCTTGTTTAGGTTCTGAGGCACATACCTTATAATTTGATTATTAGTAGTTTTTAACTACTATTTTATTTATTTTATTTATTTTTATTTCGTTAATACTATTTTTATGAATATTATTGATTGAATTATTATTTTCATAGTGATATGGTATGATTTTATATTTTCATAGGATTGGTGTGAATTTATTATTTTCATAAAGATAATTATTGATTTAAATTTAGTGTTTATATTTATTTAATTAATTAGTTTTGTGTGATAAGATGGAAATTTATAGTACAATGACAAGGGAAAAGCAAGAGTTGAAGACATTATTTGCAGATAAGATCAAGCTCTTTGTTTGTGGCCCTACAGTTTATGATGATGCTCATATAGGTCATGGAAGAACCTATATTTCATTTGATACAATAAAAAGATACCTTGAGTTTAAAGGATATTCTGTATTCTATTTGCAAAATATTACTGATATTGATGATAAGATCATTAATCGTGCAAAGGAAAGCAACATTGATTCTAAATTGCTTGCAGAGAAATTTGAAAAAAGATTTATAGAAGATATGGCTGCTTTAAATGTAAATGGAGTAAACTATTTTGCAAGAGCAACTGACCATATGGATGAGATTTTAGATCAAATCCAAAGGCTTATTGATAAGGGATATGCTTATGTTACTGAAACAGGAGTATACTTTGAAGTTGCTAAATTTAAGGATTATGGAAAATTATCCAACCGTAAATTAGAAGACCTTGAGACTCATAGGATTGACATTGACAGTTCTAAAAAAAGCCCTAATGATTTTGCATTATGGAAAAATAGGGAAGCTCCAGAATATGCTGGCGAACCTGTATGGGACTCTCCTTGGGGTAAAGGAAGGCCTGGTTGGCATATTGAAGATACTGCAATCACTGAAAAGTACTTTGGACCTCAATATGATATTCATGGTGGAGGACTTGACTTAATATTCCCTCATCATGACTCTGAGATTGCACAAATGGAAGCAGTATCAGGTAAAGAGCCACTTGTTCAATATTGGATGCATACTGGATTTTTAAATGTTTCTGGCGAAAAAATGTCAAAATCCTTAGGTAATTTCATTACAATCAGAGAATTATTAAAAGAATACTCTGGAGATACTTTTAGGCTCTTTGTTCTACTCACTCACTATAGAAGCCCTATTGACTTTAGTGAAGTAAGTTTGCATCAAGCTGAAAGAAATGTTTCAAGAATTAAAAATTATCTTGAAAAGCTTGATGAAAAGATAGATGGCTTCTTCCAAAAGGGTAATGTTTCAGATGATATTGCTAAATTGGCAGATTTAAGTGAAAGTGAAATCTTTGAAGAGTTGCTTAATTATGATTATTATGAGTCAAATTACTCTCCATTAGTTGAAGGAGTCAATGAGTTCTTTGCAAGTATGGATGATGACTTCAGCACTCCTAAGGCTATTGCATCAATCTTTACTTTTATTAAACAATCCAATAAGGATTTAGAAGAAGATGAAATAATCATTGATGATCTTTTAGCTATTAAACATTGGTTTGCAGACATTAGTCAAATTTTAGGAATTAATTTCTTTGACTATAAAGACCAAACCAGTGGAAACGAAGAGGAATTATTAAATATAATTGCTGATGTTCGTTTAAAATTAAGAGCCGAAAAACAGTATGATTTATCTGATGAAATAAGGGATAAGCTTATTGCTTTAGGCATTGAAGTTAGTGATTAATTTTACTCACTAATTTTTTTATCTTTCTTTTTTTATTAATTATATTAATTTTTACTCTTTTTTATCAGTTTATTCATTTTTTATTCTTTTTTTATTAATTATATTAAGTTTTACTCTTTTTTATCAGTTTATTCATTTTTATTCTTTTTTTATTAATTATATTAAGTTTTATTCTTTTTTAATAAATTTA
>CAMODR010000216.1 GCA_946611495.1 uncultured Methanobrevibacter sp.
TAATTGATTGATTTAAATAAAAGATCGATTAAATAAAACAAATAAAATTTATAAAAAGCATATTTAATCAATCATAAAATCAAAATAAACGGAGACACAATATGTTTAGTATAACTTTACCATTGTCATACCTATTGTCTGGTTTCTTTATGAAGATTTCAGACGATGAGTTTGATGAGAAGAGCAATACACTCCTTGCAACAATATTTGGAATAGTCTGCGGAGTGTTTACAGGTCTTGCATGCTCAATGGACATTGATGCAGCCTGCATCTTTATAGCAATACTCGTTGGAAACATCTTAGCTAAAAAAGTA
Organism: uncultured Methanobrevibacter sp.; assembly: GCA_946611495.1. Classification (GTDB taxonomy): domain Archaea; phylum Methanobacteriota; class Methanobacteria; order Methanobacteriales; family Methanobacteriaceae; genus Methanobrevibacter. The sequence continues at coordinate 315 of CAMODR010000216.1, forward strand.
GATGGAATTCATCATATTGTTACAATGATTGCATTTTTAGCAATCTTTATTTTGCTTGGAATTCCTAAATTTACAATTATTTCATTTATAGTTATTGTTATCTGTATTGTAGGAACCATGATAGATGAATGGGGAAATGATAATGAGGAAATTTATGAAAAAAGCGAATTCCTTATGTATTTCTTTGATTATAGGTTTGCATTAAAGGTTGTTATTTTAGCTATTGCAATTATTGGACTTATAAACCCTTGGTCATTCCTTTTCTTCTTATGCTTTGAAATAGGTTATGAACTAGCTAGAAGAGTATTTGAAAGGTTCTTTTTATAATAGACCTTTTAGATATACTCCTTTTAAAAATCAGACCTATCAAATGTACTGTCTATAAAAATTATAGTTATCTGCTTCTTTTATATGAATTTTTTTTAAGTTCCACTGCATCAGTTATATGATTAAAATCGGCTAAGCCAATCAATCTTTTTGAAACCCAATCTCCTTCAGGCAAATCATGATCAAGTATTTTTTCTAATTCTTCAGGAGTCAATCCTTTTCTATTTTCTTTTACTTTTTCTTTTAAAGCATTTGATAAATAAGTATTTGCCAAATCATACTCACTTAATCCAGTCTTTTCACTAAGATATTCCAATTGTCTTTTTACATCAATGCTTACATTAATCCATGGCATGAAAAAATCCTCCTAAAAAATCATATGACTGAAAGGTATTTGACGCGACATTATACTTTTTTATTATAGAAGAGCTTTTAAAAAGGTTAAAATATAATAATTTTTTAATAAATTAAAAGCTCAACGAAATTTTATTAAAAAGATTTATAAAAATACTCTTATTTATATTTTATTGCAAAAAACTTTCTAAATTAAAAAATAAGCATATTTAAATGGATAATTTATAAATAGTTTAATATATTAAACTAAATTCGGAAAATATAAAAAATAAGAAAAATAATTAAATCAATACCTGATAAAAAGACATTAAATTAAAAAAAAGATAATAAAAAAACTTAAAAAGAAAAAATTAGTAAAAAACTATTTTTTCCTAAAACCTATTCCTATAATAGATAATACATAGACCAATGAAAATATAGGGTTTCCTGTAGGATAATCATTTAAGGAAATCATATTCTTATTTTTATTAACATGATTTGAACTAAAATTTTTTTTCAAGCCATCCTCAGAAACAGTCAAGACACCACTAGCATAGTCCCAATCATACTTCTCATCACCAAAGTATGCGGCAGTCAAATTATATTTTCCACTTGACAATCCCTTAACAATGAAGATAGCTTCACCATTAAGAACATTCGCTTCATAATCCTTTCCATTAACAGTTAAGAGTATACGTCCTGAAGCATCCTTTTCCAAAGTAAATCTTACAATAGCATCTTCACCGGATTTTATGTTTTTATAATGAATCTGCATATTTGGATAATATTTGTTTACCCTAAAGAATGCGTCTGTAGAAGATGGCTCATAGACATCATCCCCCTCAAAGCTTACAACAATGTAATAATTGTATAATGAAGGACCTAAATCACCAGTTCCAGAACCTAAATACATTTTTATATCTTTATACCCTTGACCATTGACCAAATCAATGGAATAATTTTTATCAGCATTTGAATCATATAGGAAAACCTTTCCATTTGTGTCATTCGGAAGATTATATACAGTTATCCTATTAGTATCCCCAACCATAAGGTTATCCTTATAAGAAATCTGAATATCAGTTAAAATTTTAGATGATGAATTTTCAGATGACTTGTCAGTCAAAACAGATTTCTCATGATTTTGAATAGTCTCATCAGCACCTAAACAATTGTCATCAAAAAGATCATTTTCCATATCAACTGCATTAACAGATGAAATGAATACAAATATAATCAAAAATAACGACAATATATATGCTATTTTTCTCATAATTCCCTCCGAGTATTTTACTCAATTAAAAACTAAAATTCTAAAAAAAGATAAAAATTTATCTTTATAAAACTAAAAATAAGAATTAAAAATCTCCTTTCATTCAATCTTATCTAATGCATTAGCATAAATCATTGGGAAAATTATTGTTGCATCACCAATGACGCTAACCAAATTAGAGCCATGCTTAGCCTTAGACCATGATTTAGCTTCCTCTAAAGGAGCACCGCTTAAGCTTCCGGTTTCAGGTCTGTCCATAGTTATCTGAAGACCTGCATCAATTCCTCCTTTTAAGAGATTAGAAGCAAGAGTATAATGCTTAGGAAGTCCACCACCTAACATTATTGCTCCAATCTTTTCAGATTCAAATACTAAATCAGATAAATAATGCATATCTCCAACTGCATCCACCACAAGAGTATGATCCTGTGTAAACATCCATAACTGAAGACCGAACATGCTGTCAATCAAACCAGGGGCAAAAATAGAGACATCATTCTCATATGCAAGGCGGAGAATTGAGTTTTCATCTTCAATAAGAGAACCCACTTCCATTAAGAGTCTTTGAATAGATATGATTCCCTTATCCTCATCGTTATCAAGCTTTTTAGAGATTATCTCAAATATTTTTGTTATCTCCCTTTCAAATACCTCAAAGTCATCAGATTGGGTGTAGACATCTGCAATCCTGCCTATTCCTGCATCATTAAGCTCCTCATCATTATTGCCTAAGTCACGATAATGTCTTCCGCCAAATGCTTCAAGAAGATCATGAGTAATGTTTGCACCGCTAGTGATAAGGACTTTAATGCGCTTGTTTCTTATCAAATCACCAACAATGTTTCTTAAGGCACCTGGAACCATAGGACCTGCCATACTCATAAAGATATCCATATCCTCATCATTTATCATATCCACAAGCAGGTTAGACGCTCTTGCAACACGTCCGGCACCTAACACTCCAGAGCCATTAAACTGGTCAATAAGCTCGCTGACCTTCATATCCTTTTTAATGTTTAATTGATTAACTTTCATCTAATCCCATAAGCAATTTATTTAACAAAACAACTAAATCTGATAATTTATTAAACTTAATAATCATAAAATAATGATAAAATTTCAAAAAATAAATAAAAAAAGAAATATAATCTAAAAGATCATATTAATTAAAATTTGAATTAAAACAAAAAAATGGATTAAA
>CAMODR010000217.1 GCA_946611495.1 uncultured Methanobrevibacter sp.
CTAAAATATAATTTAAATATAGTATAAAATAAGATTTTTATTATAAATAAATTTATTTAATAAAAATTAAAAATTATAAAAACAAGCAAAGCATAAAGATTAATAAATTGAATAAGTTTAAATTAATTGTTAAATAGTTATTTAATAAAAGTCTTTTTTTCATTTTTTTAACAAATTTCTTGAAATTGATACAATTTATAGGAGAAATGTCGAATGAAGGAATATTTGATGGAGACAAAAAGCATTGATTATATGAACCCACATATTCAAGAAAAGGTACAAAAATTAAAAGAGCAATCATGTGATGATGCAGATTATATTAAAAGAGCTTATATCTTTGTCAGAGATAAAATTCCACACTCATGGGATATACAAACAAATATAGTTTCAAGGACAGCTAGTGATGCATTAATAAATAAGACAGGGATATGCTGGACTAAATCATGTCTTCTTGCAGCACTTCTTAGAGCAAATGGAATTCCATCAGGAATCAGCTACCAACTCCTTACAATAGCTGAAGATGAAAGTTTAGGCCATATTGTTCATGCCTTGAATACTGTCTATATTGAAGATTCAAAAAAGTGGATTAGGCTTGATGCTCGTGGAAATGTCACAAATGTAGGTGATGATTTTAGTTTAGAAAAAGATTGCTTGGCTTTTTCACCTAGAAGAGAATTTGGAGAAATCGATTATAACGACAACAATCCTGATTTAGATGAAAGACTAGTTAATAAACTTGAAGAAACTGAGAATCTAATGGAAATGGAAATAGATTTTGAGTTTTAATTTATTGAAATATAAAAGTTAAGAGTTTACTCTTTGCTTAAATTAGTTCGTTAAATAGAAATTTTAATTCTAACTCTAATTCTGACATAAATAGCAATATAAATTCAAATTTAATGAAACTCACCTATCAATATTATTTGAAATAAATAGCAAACTAATGAAAAAACATATAGTCTATTGAAAAAAAGATAAATTAAAAGATAATATTTTTTAATGAAAAAAAGAAAAAAAAGAAAAAAGATAAATTAAAAGATAATATTTTTTAATGAAAAAAAGAAAAAAAAGAAAAAAGATAAATTTAGGACTTATCTAATTCGTATGCTTGAATTTTTGGAAACAATGAACTTACTGTTTCCAGAAAGAATCACAACTTTATGTGTGCCTCTTCTTAGATTCTTTGTATTGAACTTTGCAAGTCCCTTGGTATTGGTCTTTACTGTAAAAGTCTTATACTTATTGCCAGTATAAATTCTTAGCTTAAGTTTAAGACCTTTTATATACTTTTTAGTGGAATAGTGCTTAACTGTAACTTTAAAATAATAAGACTTTTTATACTTTACAGTGACTTTAGGAGCACTGACAATAGTTTTAGCCTTATTAATTTTTATAGATGAAGTTGTTTTTACTACATTATAGTTCTTATGAGATCCAGTGATTTCAACCTTATGTGTACCAATTGCTAAGGAAGTTGCCTTAAATTTAGCTATGCCCTTTGAATCAGTTGTGACATAATAATATTTATAGCTCTTACCGGTGAATACCTTTAAAGTTAATTTCATGCCGGAAATAGCTTTTTTGGAATACTTATCAACTACTTGAACGTTAAATGTTCTTCCTGAAAGATAATAGGTTGTAAGTTTGGTTGGAATTACTTTTGTTGATAATCTGCTTACTGATTTTCCACCTTGGCCAACAATGTCAATCACATCCATACTCACGTCTTTACCATAATTGAAAGTACCTTGACCATTTACCATCAACAAATCTTTTACTATGATGGAATCGTCTCTCCTATCCTTAAGACTTATCTGATAATCAGGCATTTTACTAACTTTAGATCCAGAACTTGTTGAGAAATACAAGGTATAGGAATTATTTCCATTGGATTCTAATTTTAGACTTAAGATATCTCCTAAGGTAAATGTTTCTCCTTTTGCAGATTTGAAAATATCACTTAAAACAACTTTATCACAAGCCCAAAAATTATTACTTGCAGTAATGTTTAGTTTGGAGTAATTAATATTTGAAGAGTCATCCGCAATAAAATATAATGTTGTGCCTGTTGAATTGGAATCAGATTTATGATTATTGTCAAAAATACAATTTTTAATTGTAATATTTCTAGAGGAATTCCAAAATATGGCAGCTCCAAGTTCAGCAGAGTTATTTATGAAACTACAATTTTCAATTGAATTAAATCCGCCCCAAGGATCAGAATAAATAGCACCACCATATTTAGCAGAGTTATTTATGAATACACAATTCTTAACATCCTTAATGGCACCGCTAATTGCTCCCCCATACTCACCAGATAAATTTACAAAAGTACAATTATAAATATTAGCTCCTTGATATAACCAAATAGCGGTGCGATTTCCATTAGCAAAATTACAATTGATTATATCCACAAATGCATCTTGAGCAAAAGAAAGTTGGGAGTTATTAGTGAAATTGCTGTTCTTTATATTTCCGCCAGCATACTCCCAAAACAAATAAGAATTGCTAAATGAACAATCATTGACATCAATTCGACCATACATAGTTCCAAAGGAAAGATTTTCAAAGACACTGTTTTTCAAATCAAAAACTATGCTATCAGAAAATATTCTAGAATATTTTTCAGAGACTATTTTAATATTTTCAAATTTTATGCTGATAGCATCAGCAAATTCCATGAAATTTTCTCTATCTTCACCTCTAATTACTGCCATATCGCCTATTCCAAGAAAAGATAATGATTTATTTATCTTAAGTACATCATTACCAGAATAAGTGCCGCTAAGTTCTATAACATCATTTTCAGTGGAACTGTCAATAAGAGCTTGGAGTTCAGCAAGAGTCTTTTCACCATCATTCTGAATTTCTTCATTTGTGTTATTTGCAGAACTTAAATTATCTGAAGCATCACTCACTTCTCCATCGCCAACATTTCCAGAAACATCACTCATATTATCTGAAGCATCACTCACTTCACCTTCACCAATATTATCTGAATCATCAGAATTGATATCAGAAGTTGTACTGACTGAATCCGAATCAATTCCAGAACTATCAGATAATGAATTACCTGAATCAATAGAGGTAGCTGAAATCATACCAATACTCAAAATTAAAATCATAAAAGTAGAAATGATTATAACCCCTTTCTTAAATTTAGTTTTCCGCATTCTTTCACCTTAACTTAATTATGTTAATATATATCGATTTCAAGTTATATATTATTTCGTATAATCTTTTAACGGGCACTCTAAACTTGGAGGATTTGAAAAAGTCTTTAAATTCTATAAAAAAACCAAATAATTAATTAGTTTAATTAAAATTATAAGGATTATAACAAGAAATTAAAAAAAAAGTTTTAATGTGGAACGCTCTAGAATATAACATATCGAATACCTTCCAATAATCATTTCAATTAGCAAAAG
>CAMODR010000218.1 GCA_946611495.1 uncultured Methanobrevibacter sp.
TCATACTGATTGGTTTGTCCAACTAATCCATCATCCATTAGGCTTTTTATATGTTTATAAACCATAGCCCTTGAGATTCCAACATTCTTGCTGATTAATATTGCAGTCTGTTCGCTGTCATTAAGGCTTCTTAGGATTTTTAATTTGGTGTCTGATAGGTTTATGCTTAATCTTGGCATTTGGATGATCTGGCCATTAAATGAATAGAAAATAAAGTCTGCACCTTCCTTATTTGCAGCAAAGTTCAGGATAGAACCTAAGAAATTTCCATCTGTAGCAATATATATTTCATCATTGTCGCTTTGATTTCTGATTAAGTCACAGAGCTGTTTACAAGCATCGATTGCATTTATTGAACTTACTTTTATATTTTCTTTAGTCATATACTGATCTAATAGGCTTGTTTCATTATAATTTGAGTAAACAGAAATCAATTTGTCTATCTGGTTTTTCATAGCAATTTCCAAGAGTTCTTTTCCCTTTAAGTTTGATATTAAAATTTTCATCTTATCCCCTATAACATTATTTTACAATTATATTTTTTTGATAATTATCTGATTTTTTATTATATTTTTAATTTTAATAATTTTCATTTTCATTTTCACTTTTTTTTAAAAAAACTAAGATTTTTATAAAAAATTGGCTTTTTGTAGTGTTCATAAATTTGAATATTATTTTATTATATTGTTTAGAAAATTCTAAAAAGTATTATGATTTTGTTCATTTTTCGTTGGCACTTTCATTTCCTACTCCTGCCGATTTTTGCAATTTTGTTTTCTGGACTATGAAAATTTGCCCTATAATTATTTTTATTATAATTTTGTTTATTTTTGTTTGTTATTTTTAAACAAAATTAATAATTTTTTAAGAATATTTAACTTTTTTATAAAAATTTATTAATTATTATTTTAAGTTTTTAATGATCTTTTTTTAATAATTTTTATTTTTTTTATTTTTTTTATTTTTATGGAATGATTTTTTCATGTGTTTTGATAAAAAATTTGCTTATTTTTTTTATAAAAATATGCTTATATTACTTAATTTTGTACATTTATTTATATATAATTTATGATTTGTCAACCTTTGGTGTTGAATTGTAAATTTTATTTTTTATTCTTAATTTTTAGTTTTAAGCAATAAAAATGATTATTTGAAATAATTATTTCAGCTGCTTGGTTTGATTTTTAAATTTGTAAACCTTTAATATTGAATTGTAAATATAAATTTTTTAAAAATAGGTACCTTTATATTGAATATTATTCAATTTATAATTAGACATCAAAAATCGGAAAAGGTTTGCCACTATCATGATGGTTTAGGTTCTTCACATACATGATATGTTTAGAATTTAGATTATTGTGATGGTGTAAACTTATCCAATGTCGAGATATTGGTTTGTAGATCAATTATTGTTCAATCAAATCAAAATCGGTAATTGATTTAACTAATATTTATTTAATTGGTAAAAACAGCAAAAATATAGTTAAAATGTCTTTTGTAGTTAAGTATAGTTAGTTGAAATATAGTTGAATTTTGTACGTTGTTTTTATAGATTATCTAATTATTAGTTTAATTAATTATTTTTTAAATTTTTTAAATTTTTTATTTTTATTAACTATTTGGAGAATAAATTATGTCCTATGTTGATGAAGTAATTGACTTAATTGTTAAAGAAAACCCTGATGAACCTGAGTTTCATCAAGCTGTAAAAGAAGTATTAGAATCTTTAAGAGTTGTTATCGAAGAAAACGAAGAACAATACAGAAAAGATGCACTTTTAGAAAGATTAGTCAACCCAGAAAGACAATTCAAATTCAGAGTTCCTTGGGTAGACGATGAAGGACAAGTACAAGTTAACACCGGTTACCGTGTACAGTTCAACAGTGCTATCGGACCTTACAAAGGAGGACTTCGTTTCCACCCTTCCGTAAATATAGGTATTATCAAATTCTTAGGATTCGAACAAATCTTTAAAAACTCCTTAACCGGACTTCCAATTGGCGGAGGTAAAGGAGGATCCAACTTTGACCCTAAAGGAAAATCTGATAGGGAAATCATGGCTTTCTGTCAAAGTTTCATGACTGAACTCTGCAAATACATTGGTGCTGACACTGACGTTCCTGCTGGAGATATCGGTGTAGGTGGTAGAGAAATCGGTTACTTATTCGGTCAATACAAAAGAATTAGAGGATTATACGAAGGTGTTCTCACTGGTAAAGGATTAACTTTCGGAGGTTCTCTTGCAAGAACTGAAGCAACTGGATATGGTTTATTATACTTTGCTAACGCTATGTTAAAAGCAAACGGTGAAACCTTAGAAGGTAAAACAGCTATTGTATCTGGTGCAGGTAACGTAGCAATTTATGCTATTGAAAAAGCTATTCAACTTGGAGCTAAACCTGTAACCTGTTCTGATTCTACCGGTTGGATTTATGATCCTGAAGGAATCGATGTAGAATTATTAAAAGAAGTAAAAGAAGTAAAACGTGAAAGATTAACTGCTTATGCTGAAGCAAGACCATCTGCTGAATACCACGAAGGCAAAGGCGTATGGACTGTAAAAGCTGATGTTGCATTCCCATGTGCTACCCAAAACGAATTACAATTAGAAGACGCAAAAGCTTTAGTTGAAAATGGTGTATTTGCAGTTGCTGAAGGTGCAAACATGCCAACTACCATTGAAGCAACCGAATACTTACAAGAAAACGGTGTATTATTCGCACCAGGTAAAGCTTCTAATGCAGGTGGAGTAGCTACTTCCGCTCTTGAAATGTCTCAAAACTCTCAAAGATTATCCTGGACCTTTGAAGAAGTTGATTCAAAACTCCAAGGCATTATGGAAAACATCTTCGCTAATGTAGATGCAGCAGCTAAAGAATATGGCTTCGAGAAAAACTACGTAGTCGGTGCAAACATTGCAGGATTCAAGAAAGTAGTTGAAGCTATGAACGCACAAGGAATCGTATAGATTTCCTTGTTTATTTTTTCTTTTTAAGAGTAACTGTTTCTCTTTTTTACTTTATTTCTTTTTAATTAATTAATTATTATTTTTATTAATTTTCACTGTTTTTATTTCTTATTATTGTTTTTATTTATTTTCACTAGTTTTTATTTGTTTTAAATGATTTATTGTTGTTTTTATTTATTTTCACTAGTTTTTATTTGTTTTAAATGATTTATTGTTGTTTTTATTTATTTTCACTAGTTTTTATTAGTTTTTCATAATTATATGTGCTTTTTCAGAAATGTGTTTTTTCACAACTGTGATTTTACACTTTGTCGCACTTCCAATCATTTATTATTTTATTAAAAACATATCTTTTCTTGGAATGTCTTCATTTGTTGGTCATGATGGCTTATATATTTATTAAATTTATTTATAATAATTATATTTATTTATAATAATTATATTTATTTATAATA
>CAMODR010000219.1 GCA_946611495.1 uncultured Methanobrevibacter sp.
TTAGATTAATTCTACTGGTTTTTATTTTTTAGATTAATTCTAGTTGCTTTTGCCTATGTCTTCTTCTTTTAAAAAATGTTGATTTAGCTTTTTTCTTATCTCATCAGGAATTTTCATGGATTTTTCATTGATATAATCATAATGAACAATGATGGATTTTCCTTTTGCCTTAATTTCATTATCTTGCCATACTTCGTTTCCGACTGTAAATGATGAATTTCCTATTTTTAATATATAGGTTCTTATTTCAACATTTTCGCCATAACGAATTTGGCCTAAGAAGTCTGTCTCGTTTCTAACCAGAATTAATGTCCATTTTTCTAAGCTTAAGTCTAAATCAGGTATGAAATATCTGTATAATTCCTCTCTTGCAAGTTCGAACCATTCTCCAATAACATTATTGTTGACATGTTTCATACCATCTATTTCTCCAAATCTTGGAGTTATAATCATTTTTAGCATTTTTAAACCTTTAAAAACTCTTATGATTTTTAGACCTTATTTAGAATGGAGTGTATAATACAGCTAAGATTTTAGCTTTTTCTCCAGTTGAGTGTAAGTGATGAGGAACTACAGAATCATAGAAAATACTGTCTCCTTTATCTACAGTAATCTTGTCTTTTCCGTATTCTACTTCGATTTCTCCTTCTAAGACATAGATGAATTCTTCTCCTTCGTGGGAAGATAATTCATAATCCTCTTCATATTCAATGTCAATTATGAATGGATCAAGGTTTCTGTCTATCTTTCCTGCTCCTAAAGAGTGGAATTCAAGATTGCTGGAATTTGTAACGTCTTCTCTTCCAGAGAAGTATAAAGTGTTTTCCATTTTTCCATTTCTAACTACAACAGGTCCAAGTTGTGGTGTATCATCAAGGAAAGTTCCAAGCCTTACTCCAAGAGCCTTAGCCATTTTTGTAAGTGGGGTAAGTGAAGGAATGATTTCTCCATTTTCCATTGCTTTTAATACATCGAGTTTCACTCCACTTTTTTCAGCAAGCTCTTCAATGCTCATATTTTGTCTTTCTCTAATGCTTTTTACTTTTATAGCAAATTCTTTGTTTTCTTCCATGCTTTCACCTTTATACGTTTTGTATTTTTTTATTAAGTTAATATAGTCTCAATAATTAAAATAAGTTAAATTGAAAAAATTTAAAATATTATTGTTTTTTTTAAATAATTTTATTAAAAGAAGTATTGAATGAGTAATTAAGGATATTTTTAATCTATTAAGTAAATTTGAATTAAGAAATTTTAATTCTTTTTTCTTAAACTTAATTAATCATTGTAGTCATCAGATTGACTTCCTGATGGGGTTGTTTGTGAATCAGAACTTTGTTTATCGTCATCGCTATAATCTATTTCTTGCTGATTATTGTTATTTGTATCTGAGTCACTTGTAGAGGTATTTGTGTCATTAACATCATCAGTATCATTTACTTCTTCTACAACTTTTGTCTCTTCATAAACTGTATTCAAACTTGTTGGAGAAAAATTATCGTCGTCCAAGGCAATCAGTTTTTCAGTTTCATTATAGTTTGGCAAACTTGAACTCACTAAATCTCCTGTCAATACAGCTGCTATATTACTCAATCCCAAGGCAAGGATAGCAATTGTAAAGAATATAATGAATTTTGCTTTTCTGTTAACTTTCATTTTTCCACCTCCAAGTATTTAATATCAAATTAAAAATATATTATAATTTTTAATTTAATTTTTAAGTAAATTTTTTAAATATAATTTTTAAAATGATTTATTAGTATATATAATAGTAATATACATTATTAATTTTTTGAAAACTTACTATTTAAAACTATTGTATATTTTGATAACTCTTTATTTGATTAATTAATATAGTTAATTTGTTTAAATAATTGTAGCCCTATTTTTGAATTGGTATTTTTGGATTTATTCTGTTTTCTAATCTCTTTTTTGAATATAATTTCATTTTACTTATTTCAGTTAAGTAAATATTTATATATGATTTAGTTCAATATAATAGTGTCGGAAGTATACTTCCGACTAATTGATAAAAAATTTTATTTGTTAAAAATAGTTATTTTAATAAAATAAACTATTTGAGAGGATTTTATAAGATTTTTTTATAATAAATTTTTTTTATAAATTCACTTTTTGAGGAATTAGTAATAATGTTTTTATTATAATTTTTAAAATTCTTTTTAGGGATTTTATTAAAATAATTTTTTTTATAATAAATTGAAGTTTTATTTTTAAAAATTATTTAGATGATTAGTATGTTATTGGATACAGGAGATACAGCTTGGATGCTTGTATGTGTAATTATGGTGCTTTTGATGACGGTGCCAGGAATTGCATTTTTTTATGGTGGACTTTCAAAAAGGAAAAACGTTTTGAATTCAATGTTTCTATCTTTAATCGCATTTGCAATAGCTAGTGTGATATGGGTGGCATATGGATATCAAGTCGCATTTGCTCCTTCAAGCATTGCTGGATTTATAGGAGCACCAACAAACTTCTTTTTAGAAGGGATAGGAATTAACTCATTGACTGGAACAATTCCTACATTGGTTTATGTAGGTTTCCAGCTAACATTCGCTGGCCTTACTGCAGCAATCGTTTCTGGATCTATTGTTGGAAGAATGAAAACTGGACCATGGATTCTATTTACAATTCTATGGGTTAGTTTAGTCTATATACCAGTCTGTCACTGGATTTGGGGTGGCGGATGGCTAATGAATATGGGAGCAATCGATTTTGCAGGAGGGGTTGCTGTAGAGGTTAACTCTGGTTTTTCAGCTCTTGCTCTTGCTCTTGTCCTTGGAAAAAGAAAAGACACTTCATTGTTACCACATAATTTAGGATATTCAATTTTAGGTGCAGGTTTCCTATGGTTTGGATGGATGGGATTCAATGGAGGATCTGCTCTTGCAGCAAATGGTCTTGCAGGTTCTGCAATATTGATTTCAAACACTGCAGCAGCTGTTGCAATGATTACATGGGTTGTATTAGATGTGATTAAAGTAGGTAAGCCAACTGTATTAGGTGCTATTACCGGTGCAGTTGCAGGGCTTGTTGCTATCACTCCTGCAGCAGGTTTCGTTCCATTATCAGGTTCCATAGTAATAGGTCTTGGAGCTTCATTAATCTCTTACTACGCTATATACAATCTTAAGTCAAGATTTAATTATGATGATGCATTGGATGTATTTGGAGTTCACGGTCTTTCAGGTGTTTGGGGACTTATTGCTACCGGTCTATTCGCTTCTCCAGCAATAAATGGTGTTGCAGGTTTATTCTTTGGAAATCCGTCTCAATTGACTGTTCAAGTAATTAGCGTAGTTGCAACAGCAATCTATACATTTGCAGTAAGCTTTATAATTGCTAAGGTTCTTGATAAGGCTATGGGATTAAGAGTAGA
>CAMODR010000220.1 GCA_946611495.1 uncultured Methanobrevibacter sp.
TAAGTGTAGAATACTTATTAAATAGTAAATATAAAAATAAGATTATGATAATTCATGAATTGTCTGATTTTATTGTCAATTTAACTTATAATGATATTCCAAAAGAATCTATAGAAAAGGCTAAATTATGTTTTATAGATTATTTGGCAGTTTATTTTAGAGGTTTAGAAACAGAAAACTCTAAAATTGCCATTAAAATCATTTATCAATTATGTGGTGATAATTTTAATCCTTTAAATAAGGCATTTATAAATGGAATAGCATCCCATAGCTTAGACCTTGATGATGGCCATAGGGTGGCTCAATTGCATCCTGGGACCATCGTCTTTTCAACAGCCATATCTATGGTTTCCAATGACTCCATTTCCTTAGACATTAGTTCTAGGGAGTTTTTCGAATCTGTCATTGTTGGATACGAGGTAGCTATTATTCTTGGAACCCTTGCAAATCCAATTCATAGAAATCAGGGATTTCATAGCACTGGCACAATAGGCTCTATTGCTTCTGCAGCTACCGCTTCAAAGCTTTTAAAACTTAATTTAGAGCAGACAGAGCATGCTTTAGGATTGGCTGCAACTCAATCAGCAGGTCTTCTTGAGGCAGATCATGCCGGTACCATGGGTAAATCATTACATGTTGGAAATGCTGCATATTCTGGAATATTGTCTGCCTATCTTGCAAAAAATGGATTTACTGGTGGAGAATCATTGATTGATGGTAAAGAAGGATTTTTAAAAGCTATGGCTTCAAATTTGAAGGAGTTTAATAATTATGATGAAGACTCTTTCAATAATATTAAAGAATTCTTAGACGATAATTTGGGACAATTCCATATAAATGAGGTTTATCTAAAGAAATATCCTTTCTGCAGACATATTCATTCAGCTATTGATTCAAGCTTGAAATTAAAGGAATCCATTCATGATCTTGATAATTTTAGAAAATCAGATGGATGCGATTTAAGTTTAAATGATTTAATCGATTCCATTGAGATAAAAACCTATAAAATAGCAAGTGAGCACGACAATTATAATCCTAAAAATCCTCAAGACTTAAAGCAGTCATTGCCTTATGCTTTAGCTATTTCATTAGAGTCTGATGATTTAAGTTTAGATAATATTGATTATTTGGTAGAAAATGGACTTTTAAGAGAAGATTCAAAAAATGGCTTGGTTTTAAGAATTAAGGAATTAAGTTCCAAAATAAAAATATTCTGTGAAGAAAGTCTAGATGACTTAACTCCTCAAAAAAGACCAAGTAATGTGCTGATTAGATTTAAAGACGATAATTTGGAAGCAATTGAAGATACAACTTTCTATCCATTGGGAGAGATAGAAAATCCATTGCTCCTTGAGGATATTTTAGATAAGTTTAAACTTTTAAATCCTAAATTTAATATGAATAAATTACAAATAATTAAGCATATGGAAAATTATTCAATTCATGAAGTCTTAGATGAGCTTGGATTATAATAAATAATTATAATTTTAACTTTTTCATGTAAATAGATATTTAAGTGATTATATGATGGATGAAACTAAAAATTCATTAAGTAAATTAGGCATTAATGAATTAAGTGATGATTATGTGTCTTTAAAAAGATTTGAAGATGGAGGACAATACCGTTTTGAAGTTCCAGGTATACAAGGTCCTTCTGCACTTGAATCTCTCTTGAATGCATGTGATGATTATGATTTGACTATTCATAGGGCTACCCAAACTAAAGGAATAATGTTTCTTCTTGATGATGAGATATCAAAGATGGTTGATTTGGCAGATGATGCCAATATTCAGCTATTTTTAGCTGTAGGGCCAAGAGCACCTTATGATACAAGCGCTACAGTTCAAACTGAAGAGGGAAAACGTATTGGATATAGGCTTAGAGGATATAAGAATCTGATTTATGCAATTGAAGATGTTAAAAGGGCAGTTGGTCTTGGTGTTCGTGGAATCCTTCTATACGACGAAGGGTTGCTTTTTGCATTATCAAAAATGAGGGAAAATGGTGAATTGCCAAGTGATCTTAAATTTAAGTTGTCTGCTCATGCAGGATGTTCTAATCCTGCTTCTGCTAAGCTATTCGAATCAATAGGTTTAAATTCCTTAAATCCTGTTAGAGATCTTCAAATTCCAATGCTTGCATCATTGCGTGATGCAATAGACATTCCTATAGATGTGCATACTGAAAATCCAAAGTCAACAGGTGGCTTTATCCGCCATTATGAAGTTCCTGAAATGATTAAGGTGGCAAGCCCGATTTACTTAAAGACAGGAGGCTCAATTGCTAAGCATCACAGTTGGGACACAACTAAGGAGGAAGCCAAATTAAGGGCTAAGCAAGTTGCTTTAGTTAGGGATTTAATTGAAAGATTTTATCCAGAGGCTAAAATGTCTAAATTATGATATTTTCTGTTAATGCCGATTTGTGATTTTAAATTTAAAATGTCTAGATTATATGTTCTAAAGGTTGTATTTTTATGGATTTAATTAAAAAGGTTGAAAAGGCTATTGTAGAAGCAGGCAGCACATACAGTGAAGATAGATTGCTTGCATATCAGAATGCCTTAAAATTAGAAGAAGAAAATGGAAATGAAAATGCAGTTTGGGCTTTAGAGCAAATGATTGAAAACTTTAAGGTGGCAAAAGAAAAGAAGCTTCCATTATGTGACGATACAGGAATTCCTCATGTAATTATTCAAGTGGGAATCGAAAGAGAAATTCCAAAAGGATTTTTCAATGAAATCAATGCAGGAATTGCAAATGGATTGGATAAACTTCCAGGCAGACCTATGGCTGTTAAGGGAAATGATATAGAAAGAATTGAACAGTCCTGCGGTTTATATGAAGAGTCTAATATGATGAAGCCTGCATCATTTCTGTTTGAAGAGAAGGACGATTCCACTTACGGAAGAAATTTGGATTTGGATGATGATAAAATCAGGATAAATCTTCTTTTAGAAGGAGGCGGTCCTGAAATCAGAGGAAAAACTTATAGGGTTTTTCATAAAAGAGACTCTAATATTGTTATTGGAGAAGCCATTGATTGGCTAAAGGATTCTTTAGCTATGTTAGGATGCACTCCGTCTATTCCATCAATAGGAATTGGCAGAACTCACTATGAGGCTAATGCTCTTATGTTAAGGGCTATGGCTCATGGGAATTTGAATAATCAATCAGATATAGAAAGATATGTGGTTGATTCTTTGAATAGTACAAATATAGGTCCTTTAGGTCTTGGAGGTAAGACTACAGTATTAGGATCTTTTGTTAATATTGGAAATCAAAGGGCAAGCGGTGTAAGAATAGTTGCAGTTAGGCCTGCATGTTTTGTTGAGCCAAGAGTTTCCAGTTTTGAAT
>CAMODR010000221.1 GCA_946611495.1 uncultured Methanobrevibacter sp.
GATATTGTCAATAGTAAATAAAAAAGATTGGCAATAAATGTTTTTTTTTAAAAAAAGAGGTTTTATCAACCAGTATTGTGAAAAAATTTTTGGTCAAGGTTTTTGAGGCGAAGCCTCAAAAAGCTTGAGTTATTTTTCTTCAACCACTTTTCCGCTCATATGCTCTATGGTGATTTCATAAAGTTCTGTAACATCTAAGAGCCTATCAATCTCTGATTTTGTCATTTCTTCATCTGGGAAGAATTTGTTACCAAGATGTGTAAGCTTTTCAATTTTAATGTCCCTATCCTTAATTGTTCTCATTCTGCCAAATACAATCACGCTTTTAAATGTGTACCACCAGTCATTTTCGGCTTTAACACCTTTATTAATGACACAAAAGGATACTTTATCGTGTTTTTCAATGGAATCTCTCATATGGCTACTTTTAATGGTTCCATGGAAGTATATTTTGCCATCTACATAAACGTGACTTTGAGGTACAGTGTAAGGATAATCGTTATCTCCTAAAACCGCTATAACTCCACGAGGCTCGTTAATTAAAATATCGATACATTCTTCTTCGGATAATGCTTGCTTTTTTCTTCTCATTTCTCTAAACATATTAATTATTTTAGTTTTGCTTATAAAAATAGTTAATTAAATTGCTGTTAAAACTTAGTGTGGGAGAGTTAAATAAGTTTTTGATAAATATTGGGTTAAAAATAGTAAAATCTCAAATATTTGCGTTTATAATTAAAAATAAGTAAAAATTAAATAAATTTAACTTAAAAAAATAAAAAAAAGTAAGCTGATTATTCAAACCAGCTTTTAGATGATTCAATAATCTCATCTACGATTATTGGTGCAGAACCAATGTATGTATGAGGATCCATGATTCTTTCTACATCTTCTTTAGTTAAGAATTTGCTTGCATCAGGGTCTTCAAGGATAAGGTCTGCAAGAAGGAGTTTTTCCTTATTTGCTTTAATAGCATTCTTTCTAGCGACTCCATAAGCGGTTTGCTTACCCATTCCTGCTCTAGTAAGTTCTGCCATTAATCTTTCAGCCATGATTAATCCATTGGTGAAATTCAAGTTTCTTTCAATGTTTTCATCATAGAAAATGAGATTGTTCATAAGCTTGATTGTTAAGTTGAGAATGTAGTCAGTAAGAATACAGGACTCTGGGAACATGATTCTTTCACAGGAAGAGTTAGTTAAGTCTCTTTCGTGCCAAAGAGGGTTGTTTTCCATAGCTGCATTCACATATGATTTAACGATTCTTGCAACACCACAGATACGTTCTGCAGTAATTGGGTTCATCTTATGTGGCATGGTACTACTTCCCACTTGTTTTTCAGGGTCAAAGAATTCTCCTAACTCTTGAATTTCAGTTCTTTGTAAGTTTCTAACTTCAAGAGCGATTTTGCTTAAGGTAGTTGCAATGTTTGCAAGTGTAGCAATGAATTCTACATGGTTGTCCCTTTGCAATACTTGGTTTGTAATTGGAGCAGGCTTAAGGCCTAAGATTTCAGAAACTTTCTTGTGAATTTCCCATCCGTCAGTTCCAAGTGCAGCTGTAGTTCCAACAGCACCATCCATCATACCGAGACATACATTGTCCTTTGCATGTTGCAATCTGTCATATTGTCTGTGAAGCTCATCTGCCCAGATAGCAAATTTCATTCCATAGGTTGTTGGAAGAGCATGTTGACCATGGGTACGGCCAATGCAGACTTTAGTCTTGTTTTCTTCAGCTAACTTAAGGATGATTTTAGTTAATCTTTCGATTTTTTCTTCTAAGACTTCAATAGAGTCTTTTAAGAGTAAAGAGTTTGAACTATCAACAATATCATTAGATGTTGCTCCAAAATGAACATATTCTCCTGCTTCACCTTCACAGACTTCGCTTAATCCTTTTGAAAGGGATGCAATGTCGTGTTTGGTTTCAGCTTCGATTTCACTTACTCTTTCTAAGGTAACATATTCAATGCTTGCTTTTGCCTTGATCTCATCTGCATATTCCTTTGGAATGATTCCAAGTTCTCCTTCAGCTTGAGCTAATGCAGATTCAATATCCAACATTCTTTGTTGCTTGTTTTCCTGTTCCCAGATTCTTTTCATTTCTGGAGTTCCATATCTAAATTCAATAGGGTGTATAGCCATTTAAACTCTCCTTTATTGGTAAATTGTTATAATTCTAATTTGAATAATTTTATTATTTCAAATATTATAATGATAAATCTTATTTTATATAAGACCATTTAGAATATACATTATTATCTTTGAATTTTAGATTAAATATATTTTATTACTGATGTTTTATTATTTTATTTTTTTATTTATTTATTTTAAAATCAGATTCTTATTTGAATATTATTTTTTTTATTTTCATCTTGAGTTTTTAAATATAAAACTTTATTAATCTTTAACAAAAAAATTATATTAGATAAAATTTATTGATATTTTATTCGATATATTTAAGTAAGCATAATTATATTAAAATTAAAATATGTTTTCTTTTTTTTGGGGTGATAAAATGGATTTTTCTGTTAAGGATTTTAATGTACGGCTTAGAACCATTCGTCTTAGAGAAGCAATAATCGCTATGGTTATTTGTTTTATTATAAACAGTTTATTCTGTGACTTTTTTGGCATCTATGATCCTGATTTAGAGTATATATTTTATTTTGTATTCATGATTCTCTTCTTTATCTTTGCTTCCTTCGGCACAAGAGGATTTAAGCAAGATTTTGATAGTCTCTTTAAGGGAATAAATACATTTAAGGTTATAATGCTTGCAATCTTAAACATGCTTTTTGCAATAACCGTTTCTAACTTATTATTCGATCCATTTTCTTCAGTTAATGCCTTTCATATGCCTTTAGCTAATGCTTTTCATGTGCCTTTAGCTAATGCAAGTATGGGTGGCGGATTGGCATTTGTTTTTGAGTTAATATCTGCTGTTTGCATAGCTCCAATTTCTGAAGAGCTTCTATTTAGAGGAGTTTTATTCAATAGGATAAAGATTAAAAAAGGTGTATTTGTTGGAATGGTTGTATCTTCACTATTATTCTCTTTAGGACATTTCTATGGTCCACAGCCTTTAATACATGTATTTACATCATTCATGTTTGGAATGCTGATGTGTGTGTTCTTCTTAAAGTATGATAATATATTAATGAATATTGCTGTTCATTTGATTGGAAACTTGATGTTGTATATTTTAGATTACACTCCAATTTTTGCAATTTTCCAAATGGAACCATTTTCAATGATAGTTGGTCTTTTAGCATTAGTTTCATTGTTCTTTATTCCAGCTTACATATTTTATTATGCTGTTAAGTTGAAATGATTTAAATATATTTTAC
>CAMODR010000222.1 GCA_946611495.1 uncultured Methanobrevibacter sp.
GATATAAATCCTCAATTTAAGGAAAATGTCTTAGCAGCATCCAGTTTTTTAGAGCATAATCAAAAATAATATTTTGAAGCTTTTTGTATAATTAAAATTAAGTGAAAGAATTTAAAATCAATTAAATAGATAAAGGGTAATAAAATGGAAGATTTAATGAAGGAACTGATCAAATTCCAAAGTGAGCGTGACTGGAAAAGGTATCACACTCCAGAGAACTTGGCTAAATCCATATCCATAGAGGCAGCTGAATTGTTGGAGCACTTTCAGTGGCAAAAGGAATATGATAAAGATGAGGTTGTAGATGAATTGGCAGATGTCTTGAACTACTGCTTCCTTATGGCAGATGCATTGGATGTTGATGTTAAGGAGATAGTCTTAAACAAGATGAAAAAGAATGCTATAAAATATCCTCCAAAAACAGATTTAGAAGATTAACAATATTTTTTTACTATTCCCAATCAGTCAGACTTTTTTTAAACTTAAAAAATAGGTTTTTTTCTTTTTTCATTAAAACTAAATAATCGGCTATTTCTTTTTTTTATTTAGCCTGAATAATAGGCTTTTTTCTTTTTTTATTAAACCCTACTAATTTTTATCATATATTACTATATTAAATTTTAAAAACATTTTAAATAACTTTAAATAAAACCAAGTCTATATTATTATTGAAAAATAGCAAATGGCTATTTTTAACATATCAATTTTAATATATTTGATATGTGATAAATTTTTAGGGGTGCATATGTAATGAAAAACCATAGTTTTATGTTTTTAGACGCGGATTTTCCAGATATTTCTAATTTTTGCATGAGAATGGAAAAGAATATAATTGAAGGTGATGGAGTAGATGCCGTTATTTGGGCTGGAAAAATAGCGGAATGGGTTACTCAATATATCACAGCATTATCCGATAAGGATATGACTCAATCAGATCAAAAAACAAAGTTAAATTATCTTAATGTCAATGGAGTAATTCCAAGTGAAATATATAATCAATTGGATTCTATACGTCAGTATAGAAATATAGCAACTCATCATGTCTTAAGGGATGAGATGAATATTGCAAAAAAAGTTCATAAAAAGATATTTAATATATTATGCTATTTTTACGGCGCTATTACAAATGATGAATCTTATTTGAAGTTACGTTATCCTGGAATAAGTTATCGCCATGATGAAAACTTCTTAAATCAAATAAAGAATAATATAAAAAATAATTCTGCAAATAAATTAGGATATGATAGCTCTAGTTCCGCTAAAGATAAATTATCCTTGCATCAGCATAAGATAAATTATGATGTTCAAAATATATTTAATCAGAAAAATGTATACTTCAATAATGATTTGAATGCTTATACTGCTTTTTTTGAATATAATGGTAAGAAAATTACAATAGGTCATTTTAAAACTAAGGAAGTTGCTGTAAAAAGAGGACTCAACTTTATTTTAGGTGATGATTTTAATTTCTTTGAGTATTTAGGTGGATGTATCATTCCTGAGAAAATGGATAATGGAAAATACTCAAATTCTAAAGGAATAGATTTCGATGAAAAAGAGAAGTTTTGGAAAGCTAGTTTTGATGGGCGTGATTTAGGATATTTCATATCTGAAAACAGTGCAATTATTGCAAGAAAGGAATATATAGATACCTTGCCATTGCCTGAGCCAAAAAATGGTTCCTATTCAGATTATAAGGAAATTTCATTTGATAAGAATCACAAGCTTTGGTACATTAAAAAAGATGGAGAAATTTTAGATTACTATGATAGCGAAAGGGAAGCCATTGAAAACTTGTCTAATGTATATCATATGCAGATTAGCCTAAAGGATTTAGGCATTGTAGAAGATGATCATGATGGCAGATGGAAGATATTCTATAAGAATAAGTATGTCACTACCTGTGACACTAAAAGACAGGCAATAAAACAACGATTGAAATACATATCTGGATTTGCTCAGCCAAAGCGAAACAAGGATGGTTTATTTTCAATCCATAAGGGAATCACTTATGATGAAAAAAACATGATTTGGACTTTAACTATCAAAGGGGAAAGATTAGGCTTCTTTGACTCAGAAGAGGATGCCTTTAATTTTAAAAAGGATTTCCTAAAATCCAAGGGATTTGATGTAAGCAACTTAGAATTCCATAAGGAAGAGTCATTTGATGACAGCTTTGACTTTAAGGTCAAGATAAATTCAGATGAGAATGCTGTCGCATTTGATGATAGCACTGAAGAATGGGTAGTTTACTTTAGAGGAATGGAAAGGGATAGATGTGCTAGTGAGAATGAAGCTAGAAAATCCAGAAGAAAAATTCTAAAGGATATGCCATATCCTCCAAGAAAGTCAAATGGAAAATATTCCTTTGTTGAGGGAATAGATTATGACATTGACAAGCATTTATGGCTTGCAAAACATGATGAAGAGATTATTGGATACTTTGACTCAGAAGAGGATGCCTTTTATGGACTAAAAGAAGCTCTTATTGGCAAAGATATTGATGTGGCAGATATGCACTTCATTAATTCAGATCCTAAAGAAGAGAAAGAGGAAAGTTTATCCAAAGATTCACAGGCAAATTCATTAATGGATGAAAATGACATATCTCCAGAAACAAATGATACTGATAATCAAGAAGATTCTCATAAAATAAGCTATTATGATGTCTTCAGGACAAACACAGATAATTATATTCTAAATGAAACATCTGATGTTGAAAGTTCCATTAAGAAGATTGAAGATGATAGAGATTCTTCTCTAAAAGATTCAGATTTTACCATTAATATTGGCTCAATAAATAATGCTCAATTAGAATTAGATGATTCATTGGCTGATGAAGAGAATTCTGCGAATATAGAGGAATATAAGAAAAGCTCTTTCTATGGATTAGCTAAAAGGGAAAATCAAGGAAAGATATCCTATGAATTCACTCTTCCTGATTTGGATATGGATGAGGAAGATGATTATGGTGAAGAATTGGACCTTGATGGTCTTGATTTGGATAGTAATCAAGGATTTTTAAACATGTCTGAAAATCTTTTCAAAAAGGAAAATCGTAAGGATTTAAAGGAAATCAAATTCAATTCCTATGACTCAAAAGGATTTAGACGTGAGATTAGCCTATCTTATAATGATTCAGACTTATGCATTTCGCTAGAGGGAATGGTGAATAAGGATGAATTAAAGGATATTCTCTTCTTGGATCTTTTGGATAATATGGTAACCTTAAATTATTCCAAAGAGGACTCAGAATATTTCAGCATCTTCGTCAAATTGCATTATAAGTTTGAATCCATTGATTTGAATGAATTGATTCATGTTTTATCAAGTTTAGGTTGGGAAT
>CAMODR010000223.1 GCA_946611495.1 uncultured Methanobrevibacter sp.
TTATTTCTCTTATTATTTTTTAGTATATGGTGTCTCTTTTTTATTTTACTTTTTTCACTTATTTTATTTTATTTTTTTTATAAACACTTATTATTCTAATTATTCAATATCACACATAAATATGTCTTCTATTTTCATATCAAATCTATAAGCTATTTTAAATGCTAATTCTAAAGATGGATCATTTTTATTATTTTCAATAGCGACTATTGTCTGTCTGCTAACTCCTAATTCATCTGCTAATTCCTTTTGAGTTATATTTTCGATTGCTCTATAAATTTTAATGTTATTTCTCATTTTATCACTTTTTAACAGTATCTGGCTATTTTTTAATATAAAAAATTCTTTTTTTAATAAAACCTATTTTTTAGTATGATTTATTTGACTTTATGTATAATATTATTTACTTTTTGATAAATAATCTTTACTATTCTTATGTATTTATATACTATTATGAATATATATTCAAAATGAAAGAATATGGTCTTTCGTAATTTAGGTAGATTTATAATTAATTTAAAATTAAGGTGATTTATATGGAAAAGGCTCCAAATTTAAAATATACTTGTAAAGATTGTGATTTCACTTGGATTACATTAAATGGAGAGCATAGTATCTGTCCTAAATGCCATAGTGAAAATATAGAATTTATAGAAGAAGTAAAAGGTTTAGACATTGAAGCAGTTCTTGCTCATAATAAAAGAAGAGGAGGATGCTGTGGTTCTGCACGTGGAAAAGGTCCTTTAACTTGTGGAAAACCTATGCCCGACCATGCTAATCCGAATATTCCTCATCATCACCATCATGATAAAAAGACTTGTTGCGGCTATAATGAATAGGTCTTATGATGGAGATATTTGAGTTTAATCTATTGTTGAAAATTTATTTTAAATTCTATCCATATTTTTACCCTCTTTGTTTTTTTAGACTATTTGCCAGTTTCTTTGTTTGAATTTAATAAATATTTTAGCTTTTTGTGTTTTTTTATCATTGGTAAATACTCTATCTCACTTCTTTTTAATTTTTAATCTTTTTTCTTTTTTAGATTATTTTTTTATTCTCTTTTTGAGTGCTATTTTTTAGTCTATTTTTTTAAAACTATTTCTAACTTGTTTTATTTTTATGGAAGAAATGTTTATTTTAACTTAATTCTGTTCTATACTTATAAAACATTCTAAATGTATTTATCGTTTCTTAATTTTTGATTTACTAGCTATTCTCTTATTTTTATCAAAATTAAATAATAAACTATTTATTATAATGAAAATATAAATAAATAATAAGATATTTATTATTTTGATTTATATTATTAGATTTTACAATCATAATTAATCTTTATAATATCTAATTGGAGGATTTTTAATGAATAAAAGTGATTTGAAAAGAGACCATTATATGCTAAAAGGTCCACTTGCCAAGCAAGGTTATGACTGGTGGTGGCATTCCTTAACTGCATATAATAAGGAAACTGGAGAACCAAGACCTTTCTTTATAGAATATTTCGTATGTAATCCTGCTCTTGCTGAAGATGAGCCAACTTTAGGTCAAGATCCTAAAAACATTGAAGCAGGTAAAAAACCTTCCTACTGTATGTTAAAAGTTGGAGCATGGGGTAAGGACCCTAAGCAAATTCATAATTATTACTCTATGAAGGAATTTGAATGTCCTGATGATAAATTAGATATTAAGCTTGGAGAATTCAGTTTAACTGAAACTCACATGACTGGATACTGTAAGGTTACAGAAGAGGAAGCTCGTGACCATCCAGAATACATGTGTGATGCAGGAGAAATGAAATGGGATTTGGATATTGATAAGCAAATCACTTTTAATGTAGGTTATGGTGCAAGCAGCTTCTTTAGAAAACTAAATTCATTTGAAATGTTTTGGCATGCTGAAGGAATCAAGACCCAATACAGCGGTACCATTGAAATGGATGGTGTTGAGTATGAGGTAATTCCTGAAAAGTCATTCGGTTATGCTGATAAAAACTGGGGAGCAGACTTTACAAGCCCATGGCTATGGATATCCTCATGTAACTTAACCAGTCTTATAACTGGTGAAAAACTTAATAATTCTGCTTTTGAAGCAGGTGGTGGAAAGCCTAAGGCATTTGGAATTACCATTCCTCGTAAATTATTGATCGGTTTCTATTATGAAGGAAAAATGTATGAATATAACTTTGCAAGATTCTGGAATAATGTACATCAAGAATTCGGTTTTAAAGAAGGGGAAGAGGTAAACGAATGGTTTATTAATGCAAGCAATTGGGATAGCAAAATCGAATTGAAGCTTTACTGTAAGCGTGATGAGATGTTGCTTTTTAATTATGAGGCACCTACCGGTAAAAAGCTTCACACCCGTCTTTGGAATGGTGGAAACGGCTATGGAGAAATCAAGTTGATGAAAAAAGACGGAACCTTGATTGACCATGTGAAAATAGAAAATGCTGGATGTGAATATGGAGAATATGATGATGACAGAACCCATAATGTCATAAATGACAGATAGGGTTTATATTCTAATCAGTTCATCTCTATTTCTATTGTTTTATTATTTTAAGAGAGATTATTATGTTTTGGTCAGATATTGTTGCACTAATTATTGTTTATGCATATGTAGCGGTTGTTTTCTTTTTAGCTGAAAAGGTTCTAAAAAGTAGACCTGAAGTTTCTCGTAAATTCTTGCATATTATGGTAGGAAACATGATCTTTGCTATGCCTTTCTTTTCAGACCCATGGATTATGCTTCTATTCATTACATTGCCTATTACAATAGCATTGTTCTTCTTGACTGAATACTCACCTATTAAAATCGAGAATGAGGTTACAGAATCTGGACATGCTTTAGGATTGTTCTTCTATGCAGGAATTTGGTCAATTTTACTATTCATTTTCCCAATAATGATTGATCCTAATTTACTTTGGATTGTAGCATTAGCTATTGTTCCTTTAGTATACGGTGATGGATTTGCAGCTCTTGTTGGTGGAAAATGGGGAAGAGTCAAATATCATGTATTTGGTGGAGAAAAATCCCTTGAAGGGTCTCTTGCAATGCTTGCAGTGACTGCTGTTCTTGCAGTATTCGTATGGATGTTCTATACAGCATTAGGTTACACTCTCCCTGAATTTAACTTCTGGTATATTTTAATAATTTCAGCCTTAGCGACTATCTGTGAAGCTGTAAGTTATGGTGGTGTTGATAACCTTACTGTACCTGCTGTAACTGCTATATTATATTATATAATTTCAATTATGTAAGAAATAAATCAAGGTCTTTTTAAAGGACTGATTTTTTCTTTTTTCTATTTTTTTATTTTTATTTTAGTTATTATTTTTT
>CAMODR010000224.1 GCA_946611495.1 uncultured Methanobrevibacter sp.
TTATCATATTTCACTAAATTAAGTATTTTTAACTTTTTTGTGTAGATTTAATCATCGATATAATAATTTTATATATCGTAATAAATAAATTAAATATTAATAAGAATAATTGGGTAGGTAGTATTTTATGAAAGTAATTCTTAAAAGAAGTTTAATGATTTTTTCATTAATTTTCGTTCTGATTTTAAGTTTGGGATTTGTATCAGCCTCTGATGATTCAGATTTCATAAGCGATATAAATTTTATTGATAATCCTAATGAAAACATTATTTCTAATTCAGAAGGCTCTAATCATGGCCTTGATGATAATTTTGAAAATTCAAACCTAATATTGGCTGGTTTTGACAATTCAAACATAATATTAAATGATTCTGACTCCGTTGATTTGAATGGATATAAGGATGTCTCTCAAAAAGCAAAATCTGCAGATCAAAGGTCCGGCTTTAATGATATACAGTCTTTAATCGATAATGCTCAGGAAAATGATGTTATTCAACTTAGCGGAACTTATTCTGGAGACTCTCCAATAATCGTAAATAAAAGCTTGACTTTAAAGTCTGCATCTGGAGCCACTCTTGATGGTGGTTTTCTAACTGAAATAATGATTGTTAGCGCTCCAAATGTTCTTTTAGACCATATAAATTTTATAAATGGAAATTATACTGCTCTTAGTATAACCTCTAACAATGTGACTCTTGAGTCATGTGTCTTTGATAATAATATCAATGGGGAATTAGGATGTGCAGTCAGTGTTGATGGAAATTATTTCAATGCATTAAATTCTAATTTCACAAATAATATTGCAAACAAGTCAAGCTGCCACCATACTGATGGTGCTGCTATTAATTTAAATGGTAATTATGCAAATATAAGGAATTGTACCTTTGAGAATAATTCTGGCTATAATTACGAAACTGCATCATCTGGAGGGGCAATATGGATGAGGGGAAATTACATAACTGTTGACAATTCAAGATTCATTAACAATTCTGCTACTGCCATGTTCGGATGGACATTGCATGGCGAAGAGCAAACATATTTGGCTGACGGTCTTGGAGGATCCATTTACATTACAGGAAATAGGATAAGCATTTTAAACTGTGAATTTGTAGATAGCCTCTCTCATGCTTGGGGAGGAGCCTTATACTATAAGTCTGCTTATGACTGCTTGATATATAACTCTACCTTTATCAACTCTACTTCCCTTGGAGAGGGAGGAGTAATTTATCTAGGACAAAACATCTATCGCCTAAACATTGACTCCTGTAAATTCATTAACAATACTGCAGAGGGTATGGATGGAGTCTTAGTCAAATACACCAATAATGGAAGTGTCATTTATTCAGATAAGTTTACTGGAGACATAAAAATAACTAATTCAAGCTTAATGAACAATAATGGAACATCTTCCATTTATTTCAGAGGGTCTAACCTTAATCTATCCAATTCAATCATATCTAATGATAATCTATCTGCTGCAGTTATTTTTACAAACGGTTCATTAAAGGATAATTTCTGGTCTTCAAACTTTGATTCATCTGATGATTTTGCTAAAGCCAATCTAATTATTCAAAATGGTGAAAACTACATTCCAGAAACTTGGATAAACTTAAAGATCGATGGTTTGGACTCATTGGATAAGAAAGGAGACTATGAATATGATTTGTCATTTGTCTCAAATGAGGGCAATGTCAATATGTCTCTTCCAGACTATAATGTCAATTTAAGGAATACAGGAAATAATATAATAAGCCCTGACTCTCTTATTCTTGAAAGCAGTGATGGAAAATTCACATACTCTTTTGTAGAATCTGCAATGGATACAATCAATGTCTATGATGATTATGGCAAGTTGATTCTATCAAAAGATGTTTTATCTGGCGTAATTCCTATCAATGACACTGGAAATGACACAAAAGACCTCCAGGATGCAATTGATAATGCAGAGCCAGGTTCCTTGATTTTACTATCAGATAATGTTTATGTCTTAGATACAATTTCCATTAATAAGAGCATAGCAATTTCAGGTAATGCCAATACCTACATAATACTCTCTGAAGATAGTGATTGTCTATTTAACATTACTAATTCAAACCAAGGTCCTGATTCAGTAAGAATCTCAAACATTAACTTTATTTTGGATAATGGAGATACAGCAGTTGTGGCAGAGTCCATTAATTCATCTAATCCTTTTGTTATTGATGTTCCTCATATTTCAATTGACAACAATAATTTCACAAGCATAAATGATGATGTTATAGCCAATTCTATTACAATCTTAAGGTTAAATAGTGAAAGGTCTATCTTAGCACCAAATAATGATATTGTCATTTCCAATAACTCTTTAGAAAGCGGCATGAATCCATTTGAATTTAATGTGATAGACATCAGCAGTGGAAATGATGTAAGAATTCCCGTTGGAGGAAATCTTCAGGAAAGGCAGTCAAGCGTCATTGTCTGTGGGGACATGTATACAAAGGCAGTCTCATCTGCAGATCCACGTACTGGAGAATATTTCAATGTGGCATTAAAAGATAGTGAAGGAAATGTCTTGGCAAATAAGCCTATAAAAATAGGATTCAATGGTAAGATATACAATAAGACAACTAATGCAAGTGGAGAGGCAAGGCTTCAAATCAACCTTCCTAAAAAGGGAACCTATACCTTTGCAATATCCTTCTTAGGGGATGATGAGTATAATGCATCCTTTGAAGTTGTAAAGATTGTTGTTGAAGCTCAAGTTCCTAAATTGACAACAAGCAATGTAAAATTCAAGTTAAATGCTAAGTCAAAAACAATTTCCGCTAGCTTTAAGTCAATGAAGGGAACTGCTGTAAGTGGCAAGAAGATAAGCTTTACAGTTAATGGCAAGACCTATTCTGCAACTACCAATTCCAAAGGAATTGCTAGCATAAAGGTTAGCTTAAATAAAAAGGGAACTTATAAGTTCACTGTTAAGTTCCTAGGTGATAATACATTTGCTGCAGTTTCTAAATCTGCTAAGGTGGTTATTAGTTAATCAAGAGTTTATTGATTTTACATTTTTTAAAATTTCTTGTTATCTTTTTTTATTTTTTTAAATTTCTTTTTATCATTTATTTTCTTTTTTTATCTTTTTTTATTTTTTATTAGCTTTTTAAAATGCTTTAAGTCATAATATTCTATGTCTATTGAATCATAAGCATTTTTAACACTTTTTAAAGCATCTCTTTTTCTTTCAAAATAGATTAAGTGAGAATTGCAATTGCAATCGGAACAGCCAAATCTTTCAATTTCCAATCCTTCTTTAGCTATTGAATTTGCTAGGTCACATTCTATTCTTTTTATGGAGTCTGTAA
>CAMODR010000225.1 GCA_946611495.1 uncultured Methanobrevibacter sp.
CTTATCAGTATAAAGCAATCCCTCTTTATCAAGGTCCTTTTTAATTTCTTCAATTGTCTCCTGATTGATTGCACAGATGACATAGGTTCTATAGTCTGTTAATTTATAAAGCTCTTGAAGTTCATGTTTTTTCTCAGGAAACTTCTCTAGGCTTCTTGTGAATTTGTCATATTCAGCAATTTCACTAACGTCTATCTTCCTAATTAATGGCTCCTTAAATCCCTTGATTGGATAAGATATATTTTTAATGGTTCCACCATATTTGTTTAATATAATTGAGCCTACTTTTGATAATTCGTCAACGCTATTTTTTAAATAGATTGTTTCACATGTCTCATTAATATGGGACAGCATTTTTTTAACAGTTTTGTCAACTTCATAGGATTTTATCACTGGTACATTATATTTTAGGGCCTGTTCAATGAGGTGGTCGTGAATGATTCTGTTTTCCTTAAAATAGTCTAATTGCTTTCCACCTCTTCTTATTTCCATAGCCCTTTTGACGAATCTGTCTTTATGGGACTCTTCATCTGAACTTAAAATGAAGAAATGGACAGATGCTCTCTCTTCAAACTGTTCTAGGTTTATGAAACCTGGTATGAGATGAACTCCTTCAAGGATAATGTCATCATGGTCCTTGATTGCCCTATCTATCACTCTTTCAACTGCTGGAAGCACGAAGGATGCATGCTCTTCAAATCCTGCATTGATGAGTTCGCTTTGGCTTTTATAATTTTCCTGATTTCTAAGGCTTGAATAGGCATTGTATGATGAGCTGTGGAGTGCTGGAGCATATTCTTTTCCTATGATTCCCCTTACCACTTCTCTAATAAAGTCTGTTTCCACCAAGTGCTTGATGTTAAGTGTTTTTGCAAGTTCTGCAGCAACTGTAGACTTTCCTATGCCTGAAGCACTTCCTATGAGAATTACGTATGGTTTCATTTAATCCCCTTCTTTAATTGGCTTTGAAAATTTTCATCTGCTTTTTATTAAATATATTCTTTAAAGTCTTTTTGTATTTTTATGTTTATTATCATTTTATTTTTAATTATATTTATTGTTTTAATTATTTAAAACTATTAGTAATTCTGAGGGGATGTTGTTTTAATTATTTAAAACTATTAGTAATTCTGAGGGGATGTTGTTTTAATTATTTAAAACTATTAGTATATTCAAATTTGAGAATTTTCAATAATCCTCTAGACTAAGTTCAATTATGAGAATGTTTATTAATAATAATAGATATATAGTTACAATAGGATAAATTATAAGATGTTGTAATGTTAGCTTTTATATGAAAAACATGTTTTTTATAAAAAGCGTTTTTAGCAAATCATTTTTTATAATTATCAATACCAATAAAAGCCAATAATATGTTTTAGGCTTTAATTGGTTTTAATTTTAACAATTAACTATATTTATTAATTATTTAATTAAGGAGTGATTACTTGTATTCTATAACTTCCGTAGAGGATCTTCAAGAACTCAATCCATATGTTATCATTGGATGTGGTGGTGGAGGAGAAAAGTTCTCCAACCTTGAAGGTATTGAAACAGTTGGTTTTCTTGATGACAACCCTGAAAAACAAGGAAAACCATTCTGTGGTCTTGAAGTAGCATCAAACTTATCTGATTTATTTGAATCAACCGATGCAAATACCGTTGCAGTGATGTTGCCTATTGGTGCTGAAGGTGCAGCTTTAAAATATGCAGTTGAAGCATTGGCAAACGGTAAGAATGCTGTTGTTTCATTTAGATCATTATCTTTATGCGAAAATGAATCATTATTGAAATTAGCAGAGCAAAATGATGTTGTGATTAAGGAAATTAGTCCAAGACTAGATGTTGTTCGTGAAATTTGTGGTGTGGCACCTGAAAAATGCTGTGAAGTATTGCCAAAGATTTCCTATGAGCCTAAGGCTTCTGTTGTCTTTGTAGGCGGAACTTCTCAAGAGTGCGGTAAAAGGACAACCACTAAATCATTAGGTATTGAAGCTGAAAAGAGAGGATTAAAGGCTGCTGTTATTTCCACTGATGAAATGGGATTAGAACAGCCTACTGCATTTAACTTTAGGGCAGGCAGTTTGTCTGCTATGGATATTCCTTCAGCTATTCTCTCATCCATTAAGTATGTGGAAGAGAAGGACAGTCCAGACATTATTTTCATTGAAGGCCAATCCAGCTTAACTGAAGATGGAAATCCTCACCCAAGAGGATTGTCTGCTTGTATTTTAATTGGAGCAAATCCTGATGCAGTGATTGTAGGTCACAGACCAAACCATCCATATCGTGAACCAAGAGGAATCGATTATGAGGTAAAGGCTATTGAAGCTGTTGTTCCTACAACTAAAGTTGTTGGATTGTCCATTAATATGAGAAATGCTGATGAAGGCATGTCTGTAGATGACTTTGAAAAAGAGTTTGGTTTGCCTGCAGCAGATATGTATGATGGTGGAGCATCTAAGTTATTGGATGCTATTTTAGATTATATTAAAGAATAATTCTTTAATATTCTTTTTTCTTTTTTTATTATTTTTTTTAATTTTTCTTTTTTTCTGTTTTTATTAATTTTATTTTTTAAGCTTTGATTTTATAATGAGGATTAAAATTTATCTTTTGCTATTTTTGGACCTTTTAGGTGTTTTCTTATTTTTTTAGTAAAATTAGTTATATTTCTGGATAGAAGTCAAGTTCATAATCTAGAATTTCCATGATTCTTAATTCGTCTCTTGCATCCATTATTGCATTATGGCTTTCGCAGTAGTTTTCACAGTCCATCATTTTAAGAATAGGTTCTACCCCATATCCTTTTCTTAGTCTTCCTGTCTTACAGCAAGGCAAATAATCAGGGATGTGAGGATTATGCTGTTTATAAGCTGCCACTTTCATTATGTCTCTCCAGCGAAAGTCATGAAGTTCTCTCAAATGGTTCTTATCGAATGAGGCATTATATGCTAATAGGTCGTTTATGTTTTTTGAATCGAGCCAATCCCTTAGGTCTGTTATAACTTCTTTTCTCTCTCCGGTAAGTATTTCATGGCTTGTGATTCTCATTGTGCTTGAATACATTCCACCTATGGCTTCTTCTTCAGGTAAAATATAATATCTTGAGTCTTTTATTTGAAAGTCATTGCTGTTTGCTGTTAAAACACCTATAGACATTACCTCATTTTTCCAGTTTGTTTCTGTATCGATTACTGCAAAGTTTCTTGCCATATAAATCCCCAATTTTATTCAACTTTATTATATATCTTTATTTTTGAACTTGATAGTAATTAAACT
>CAMODR010000226.1 GCA_946611495.1 uncultured Methanobrevibacter sp.
GATGGAAAAGTTAAGACTGCAGTCTTTGACGATGGAACAGAAGCAGATGCAGATATGGTTATTTTAGCTACAGGTGTTAGGGCTGAATTAAAGCTTGCTAAAATGGCTGGTTGTGACTGTGGAAGATGGGCTGTTCTTGTAAATGATAGAATGGCTACCAGTGTACCTGATGTTTATGCAGTAGGAGATTGCGTAGAGTCTTATAGCGCTATACTTAGGTCTAACACTGTTAGTCAGTTAGGTACTACTGCGGTACGTCAAGCAAAAACATTGGCTCAGACCCTTGCAGGCAAACGTTCAAGATTCAACCCTGTACTTAACTCTATGGTATCAAAAGTAGGTAAATTAGAATTTGGTGCTGTAGGTCTTACAAGAAGCTTTGCTCAACAGAATAGCATTAAGGCTGTAGTTGAAAAGGTTGAGGCTTTAACAAGAGCAAGATATTATCCAAATGCAAAGCCAATGAACGTAAAGGTTATTTGTGATGCTGATGGTACAATCATTGGATGTCAAATCATTGCTGAAGAAAGAGTGGCTGAGCGAATTGATACAATGACTTTAGCTATTACTCAAGAGCTTACTTGCTTTGAATTAAGTAATATGGAGTTCGCTTATGCGCCTCCGGTTTCTATGGTGACTGATCCATTAGTGCTTGCTGTAGAAGAGGTTAGTAAGAAGTTTAATATTTAGCTCAAGCTTTTTGAGCCTTCGGCTCAAAAACCTTGACCAAAATTTTTTTACAATTTTGCGTCATATGCCTAAAGTTGTTCCTTACTTTTTTTACTATTTTTTTACTTTATTCTTATTTAATTTAATTTAATTTAATTTTTTTTATATTGTATTATTATTCTATTTTGATTAATTCTGTATTATTTTCATTTTGTTTTGTTTATAATTATAAAATCTATTTTTATAATGATTGTTATATTAAATAACTATTTAGAAATTTATTGAAAAAATAAGAATTATTGCAAACTTTACTTTTTATTTTTGATGCATTTTTCCTTATAAATGATTAGTTATTTATATAACGGATAATAT
Organism: uncultured Methanobrevibacter sp.; assembly: GCA_946611495.1. Taxonomy (GTDB): domain Archaea; phylum Methanobacteriota; class Methanobacteria; order Methanobacteriales; family Methanobacteriaceae; genus Methanobrevibacter. Next base: position 1,042 of record CAMODR010000226.1, read on the forward strand.
ATATTATAATGTTCGATGTTTAGTTTTTTATATTTATATTAAAGATTAATCATTGTTAAAGCGAATAAAAATCATTTATTAAAATTAGATTTATTATTTTTAACTAAAAAAGAATCAAACTTACTAAATTATAATTAGAATATTGGAGAGGATTTATTTGACTAAAATATTTATTTCATGTGCACTTCCTTATGCTAATGGTCCATGTCATTTAGGTCACTTACGCTCTACTTATATTCCAGCGGATATTTATGCAAGATACAATCGTATGGCTGGAAATGAGGTGTTGATGGTTTGTGCAACTGATGAGCATGGAACTCCTATTGCTGTAAGAGCAGATCAAGAAGGAAAGGAACCTATTGAAATTGCAAAAAGATATCATGACATGATTGCTCGTGATATAGAAAGCTGTGACATTTCCCTTGATAATTTCGCAAGAACCAGCGATGAATTACATTATAAGATTTCTCAAGATTTCTTCTTATACCTTTATAATAAAGGTTTAATCTATGAAGAGGCTATTCAACAGCTTTACTGTGAAAACTGTGGAAAATTCTTGCCTGATAGATATGTGGAAGGAATTTGTCCAGTTTGCGGTTCTGAAGCAAGAGGTGACCACTGTGAATCCTGTGGTAGAGCATTAGAGCCTACAGAATTACTTGAGCCACATTGCTTAACCTGTGGACATACTCCTGTTATTAGAGACAGTACCCAATATTTCTTTAAGTTAAGCCATTTCCAAGATCAGCTTGAAGAATATATTTCAACTAATGAATACTTGCCACCTAATGTTAGAAATTATGCAGAAAACTGGTTAAAAGAAGGTTTAGAAGACTGGATCATGACTCGTGATATGAAATGGGGTATTCCAGTACCTCTTGAAGGTGCTGAAGGCAAGGTAATCTATGTATGGGGAGAAGCATTTATAGGCTATATATCTTCTGCGGCTGCATGGAGCAGAAGAACTGGAATTCCATGGGAAGACTATTGGAACGACGGCCATATTGTTCATTTCATAGGTAAGGATATCATTTACCATCATTCATTATTCTGGCCAGCTATGCTTCTTGGTCATGACTGCAAATTGCCTGATGATATTTTTGCAGGTGAATTCCTATCCCTTGAAGGTAGAAAAATGTCTACCAGTAAAAATTGGGTTGTTTGGGTGGAAGACTTTGTAAAAGACTTTGATTCAGACTTGCTTAGATACTATCTCACTATTAACGCTCCTTTAAATAAGGACACAGACTTTTCATGGGATGATTTTGGAAGAAGAATCAATGATGAGCTTGCAGATGTAATAGGTAACTTCTTACATAGGACCTTTACATTTACTAAAAAGTTCTTTGATGGAAAGGTGCCTGAATACAAAGATCCTAGTGAAGAAGATTTAGAATTTGAAAAGGCAATTAAAGAACTTCCAGATACTGTTGGAGAACTTATATCAACAATGAAATTTAGGGAAGGTCTTGTTGAAATAGTTAAAACAGCTAAAAAAGGTAATAAATACTTTAATGATCAAGAACCTTGGAAAGCTGTAAAGGAAGATATGCAAAAGGCTTCCAACTGTTTATACTTATCCAATCAATTATGTAAAGCATTGGCTATACTTTTAAAACCTTATATTCCAAATAAGGCAGATGCTATATGTGACATTATTAATATTCCAAAAGACAATGCTTGGGATGATTCTAAAGAGTTCCTTGAAGTTGGTCATGAGATTAATAAGGCTAAACCTCTCTTTAAAAAGATTGAAGATAAGGTTATTCAAGCTCAAAAGGAAAAATTATATGCTAACTTAGAGGAATCTGAAACTGGTAAAGATAATAAATCTGATAAAAAAGATAATAAAGATAAAAAAGGTAAAACAGACAAAAATAATAAGTCTAAAAAAGATAATGAAGGTGAAAAAATGGATTTAATTAGTATTGATGAATTTGCTAAAGTTGAAATTAAAATAGGAAAGATTGTAGAATGTGAAAAAATAGAAAAATCCAATAAATTATTAAAAACTCAAATTGATATTGGAGATAAAACCATTCAAGTTATTGCAGGTTTAGGAAAAAGATATGCTCCTGAAGATTTATTAGGTAAAAAAGTACCTGTTGTAACTAATTTAAAACCTGCTAAATTAATGGGCGAATTATCTGAAGGAATGATTATGGCTACTGAAAGTGCAGCTATTTTAACTCCTGATGATTGTGAAATCGGTGAATTATTAATGTAAA
>CAMODR010000227.1 GCA_946611495.1 uncultured Methanobrevibacter sp.
TAAATTTTTAAATTAATTTTACAAGAATATTTGAATTAAATTAAAAGAAATTTTTAAATTAATTTTACAAGAATATTTGAATTAAATTAAAAGAAATTTTTGAATTTATTTTACAACAATATTTAATAAATACTTTTTATAAATATTAAATTAGAATGTTTGATTTATTAAAATTTATTTATTTTTAATATTTTCATTAGAAGTTTGGTTTTTAATCTTAGTCATTAAAGTAAAATTATTAATTTTATTGAAAATTTGCTTTCTTAGGGTAAAGTTATTAATTTTATTTTTAATTGTTTAAGATAGAACTCTTTAAAGTTTTAATAAACACATTTTTATAATTATTTAACTATTCACTCAAAATTATGGAGGAATATTTTGACAAAAAAAGAAATTCCTAAAGATTATGACCATAAAAATGAAGAAAAATGGCAGAAAAAATGGGAAGAAGATGAGATTTATAAATTCATTGGTGATGGAACAAGACCAAGATATGTTATAGACACACCACCTCCTTATCCAACAGGATTGCTTCATATGGGCCACATCTTAAACTGGGCTTATATGGACTTTAATGCAAGATACAGAAGGGAGAAAGGTATGGATGTATTGTTCCCACAAGGTTGGGACTGTCATGGTCTTCCTACTGAAGTTAAAGTGGAAGAAACCCACAATATTAAGAAAAATGATGTTTCAAGAGCAGAATTCAGGGATATGTGTACTGAATTGACCACTCATAATATTGAACTTATGAGAGGACAAATGCGCTCTGTCGGTTTCTCACAGGATTGGAGTAGGGAATTCATTACCATGACTCCAGAATACAGAAAAAGAACCCAATTGTCATTCTTAAAAATGTATGATCAAGGATTGATTTACCAAGGTATTCACCCTGTAAACTGGTGTCCAAGATGTGAGACAGCTATTGCATTTGCTGAAGTGGAATATGCTGACAACACTACATTCTTAAACTATGTAAACTTCCCTCCAGCTGATGTGCCGGAAGATGTTCTTGCAAAAGTTGAAGGAAACTCTTATGTAAGATATGCTGATTGTCCAGATAAGGCAGATCCATCAGTTGATGGTGTATTGATTGCTACAACCCGTCCTGAACTTATGTCTGCTTGTGTAGCAGTTGTAGTTCATCCAGATGATGAAAGATACAACTCCTTACTTGGAAAATATGTTGAAGTTCCTTTATCTGGTCAAAAAGTAAAGATTATTGCAGATGAAGAAGTAGACATGGAATATGGTACTGGTGCAGTAATGATCTGTACTTTTGGGGATAAGACTGACGTTGCTTGGGTAAATAAGTATGATTTAGATGTTATTGAAGCTATCTCTGAGCAAGGTATTTTAACTGAAGCTGCAGGAAGATATGCAGGTATGGAACTTCCTGATGCTAAAAAGCAAACAATTGAAGATTTAAAGGCTGAAGGATACCTTACAAAACAGGAAGAGGTAGACCAAAACGTTGGCCAATGTTGGAGATGTAAGACTCCTATTGAAATTCTTGTTAAAAAGCAATGGTTTGTAGCTGTTACAAAATTAATCGATGAGGTCAAGGAAGCTTCAAATGAAATGCGTTGGGTTCCAGAACATATGGAAAGCCGTCTATTGAACTGGGCTGACTCTATGGAATGGGATTGGTGTATTTCAAGACAAAGATTATTTGCAACTCCTATTCCTGTCTGGTACTGTAAAGACTGTGGTAAGGTTATTTTGCCTGATGAAGACCAATTGCCAATAGACCCTACTGTAGACAAGCCAAATCATCCTTGTGAATGTGGCTGCACTGAATTTATAGGTGAGGAAGACGTATTGGACACTTGGATGGACAGTTCCATTTCTCCATTGTCTGTAGCAGATTGGCCTAATCCTGGTTGGGAAAATATTTTCCCATCAAGCATTCGTCCTCAAGGACACGATATCATTAGGACTTGGGCATTTTACACTACTCTTAGATGTTTAGCTTTAACTGGTCAAAAGCCATTTGATGATATTGTAATCAATGGTATGGTATTTGGTGAAGACGGATACAAAATGAGTAAATCCCGTGGTAATGTAACCGGTCCTGAAGAGGTCATTGGTGAATATGGTGCTGACCCATTAAGATTATGGGCAGCAAACAGTGTTCCTGGTTCTGATGTTGCATTTGATTGGAAAAACATTAAGCATGGATACAAATTCATAAGGAAATTCTGGAATGCATTCAGATTTATTAGCATGCACATCTTTGATGATGAATCTGAAGAAGCATTAAAAGGAGATATTGACCAAATCAAGGCAAACTTAAACCCTATGGATACCTGGATTTTTGCAAAGCTCAATAAGGTAAATAAGATTGTAGATCAAGCATTTTATGATTATAATTATGCAACTGCAATCAATACCATTGAACAGTTCATTTGGCATGATTTCTGTGATGAGTATATTGAAGCTGTAAAATACAGATTATACAATGATGACATTGCTGAAGAGTCAAGAATTGCAGCTAAATACACACTTAGAACTGTAATTGAAGATTCATTGAAATTGCTTGCTCCAATTGCTCCATTCTTTGCAGAAGAAGTTTACCAATACTTTGGTGAAGAAGGAAGTATCCACAACACTCTCTGGCCTGAAATTGACCCTAATTTAGATTCTCTTCAAGTTGAAGAGGATGGTGATTTGGCTATTGAATTGATTGGTGAGGTAAGAAGATTCAAGTCTGCTTCAAAAATCCCATTGAATGTTCCTGTAGAAAGTGCAACAGTTTACTTAGATGAAAAGACTGAAAGCTTAGCTGATGTATTTGAATACTTTGCAGATGACATTAAGGGCACATTGAAAATCCAAGACTTTGAAATCACTACCGGTAAGCCAGAGGTTCATGAGAAAGTCATTGAAATCGAGCCAGATATGAGTAAGATTGGCCCTACATTCAAGAAGAATGCTGGTCAAGTCATTGGATTTATTAAATCAACCGATCCAAATGAAATCGCTAAGCAATTATCTGAAAATGGTGAAATAGCTATTGCAGATGGTGTCATCACTGAAGATTTCTTAAAAATGAAGAAGGAAATTGTAGGTGCAAGCGGTAAGAAAGTTGATATTTTACAATCTGAAAAGCTTGGAATAATTGTAGAAGTAATCAGATAATAAAATTATTCTGATTTTTCTATTTTCTTTTTTATTCTTTTTTTATTATTTTCTTATTTTTATTCTTATTTTAGTATTTTTTTATTATTTTCTTATTTTTATTCTTATTTTAGT
>CAMODR010000228.1 GCA_946611495.1 uncultured Methanobrevibacter sp.
TTCCTCCGTTTGTAAATAATTTTAACGTTTATAAGGATAATTTTAACCTGATAGTTTTTTAATAGATTAATTAATTTCATATTAATTAATTTAATTTAAATAAAGGAATTTGAAAAAAATTTATTTTCATATAATAATAAAAGATTAAATTTTTCTTATCAAGAAATTATGTTCTTATCAATCAGAACAAATAATTATGTTTATATATCCTCATAAACATATTTCTATATTAAAGTATTAATTTAAACCAGTCATAAATATATTTTATAAAAAATTATTTTTTCATAAAAATGACTTTTATTTTTTCATAAAATAAATCATGACTAAAACATTTAAATGATACTCTAAATAGTATATATATAATAAGGTATATTTAAGTTTAATTGAATTTTTATAAAATATTCTTTATTAATATTTTAATGATTTGTATTATTTTCAATTTTTCTTAAAAAAAGTTAAACAAATTTAGTTTTACTTAAATAATTATGTATCAATATTAATTTATTTAATTTGCTTAATTGCGAATAAAAATATTTTAATTAGTTAAGTATGAATGATAAATTTATTGGTTTGCTTAAATAAATTGAATAATTATAAATTTATGGATTAAGGTTTTAAAAATGGAAAAAGGAACTTTATATGGAGTAAGCATTGGGCCTGGAGATCCTGGACTCCTAACTGTAAAAGCTATGGATGTAATATCTGATTCAAAATATATTGCAACTCCTCATACTGGTACTGGAGAATCCTTGGCATTGTCCATTGTATCAAAAGCAAGGGATTTGTCTGATAAGGAGATACTTCTTCTTGAGTTTCCAATGACTAAGGATAAGGATATATTGGTAGAAAGTCATAAAAATGCTGCAGAATCCATTATGGATATTCTTGATAAGGGATATGATGTTGCTATGTTAAACTTAGGGGATATAACCATCTATTCAACATTTGCATATGTTATGGACATATTGCTTGATGAGGGATATGATGTTGATTTGATTCCTGGTGTTACAAGCTTTTGTGCATCTGCTTCAGTTTTAAAATTAGGACTTACAACTATGAATGAGCCTTTGCATATCATTCCTGCAAGCGGAATAGATATTAAGGAAGCTTTACAGATGCCTGGATCTAAGGTTCTAATGAAAATAGGTCGTTCTATGCCTAAGTTAATCGAAGCGGTTAAGGATTTGAATTTAGAAGACAATGTCTATGCCGTTGAAAATTGCGGTTTGGATAATGAAAAGGTCTATAAGGGTTTAGATGAGTTTGATGAGACTATGGGTTATTTCACTATAGTTGTTGTAAAATAATTAGATTTTTAAATTTCACTATAGTTGTTGTAAAATAATTAGATTTTTTAAAATTAACATTTGACGCATTCACTTTCAAGAGGTTTGTAAATGGCAGATAAAAGATTGGTAAATCAAAAATTATTAAGTTGCGGATATACAACAGGAACATGTGCAGCTGCAGCATCTAAGGCAGCCGCAACTATGTTATTTGAGAAGGAATCAGTAGATTCAGTCTCTATTATAACTCCTAATCAGACAAACCTTACAATTGATGTTTTAAACCCTCAGTTTAATGAGGAATCTGCAAGCTGCTTAATTCAAAAGGATAGCGGTGATGACCCAGACATTACAAATGGAATACTTGTTTCATCCAAGGTATCATTAAGAGAAGATGGAATTGTCATTGAAGGGGGAAAAGGTGTAGGTAAAGTGACTAAACCTGGTCTTGATCAGCCAGTTGGTATGTCTGCCATAAATTCAGTTCCTCGAAAGATGATTAAGGATTCATTAAATGAAATAGCCAATCAATATAATTATGATGGTGGATTTCATGTGTTGATTTCCGTGCCTAACGGTGAGGAAATAGCTAAGAAAACATTCAACCCCGAACTTGGTATAGTTGGAGGCATTTCAATATTGGGCACAACAGGAATAGTTGAGCCAATGAGTGCAAAGGCACTTGCAGATTCCATCAAGGTTGAAGTGAGCGTAATTGCAGCAGAGAATAATGAAAGGATACTTATCTTTTTAGGCAACTTCGGTAAGAAATTTGCAGAGGAAGACTTGAATCTCTCTACAAAGCCTGGAATAATGTGCAGTAACTTCATTGATGTTGCATTGGACAGCTCTGTAGAGCAAGGCTTTAAGAAGATACTTCTAATTGGACATATCGGAAAATTAGTGAAATTAGGAATTGCAATGTTTAACACCCATTCCCATAATGGTGATGGAAGAATAGAAACATTGCTATCATGTGCTGTAGAGTCTGGAGCAGACATTGACACATTAAGGGATATTCAAAAATGTGTGACTACAAATGCAGTATTGGATATTTTATGGGAAAAGGGACTGTTAGATGAGACTATGGATATTTTAAAGCATAGGATTAAACATAATATCGATAGAAGGATACCTTCTGATGTTGAAGTTGGTTTCATTTGCTTTGCTAATTCTGGAGAATATGAAGGCATCTTGTTTGAAAGTGATAATGCTAATCAACTTAAAGGTTTATGGGAGAATTAATTATTATTTTTATAATTATATAAATTATTTTAATATTTAAAATTAAAATTGAGAGTTAATTGATTATTTTTATAATTATATAAATTATTTTAATATTTAAAATTAAAATTGAGAGTTAATTGATTATTTTTATAATTATGATAAAATTATTTTATATTTAAATTAAAAACGGAGAATTAATTATGATTCATTTTGTTGGAGCAGGAAGCGGAGCTGTAGACTTAATTACAATAAGGGGAGCAAATCTCCTAAAAGAGGCTGATGTGATTATTTATGCAGGTTCCTTAGTAAATCCTGATTTGTTAAACTATAAGAAAGACTCTTGTAAAGTCTATAACAGTGCAGAAATGACTTTAGATGAAGTCATTGAAAAGATGATTGAAGCGGAAAAGGAAAATAAGATGACTGTACGCTTGCATACTGGTGATTCAAGCATATATGGAGCAATCCGTGAACAGATGGATCGTCTTGATGATGAGGGAATCGAATATGATGTATGTCCTGGAGTTTCCAGTTTCTGTGGTGCGGCAGCTGCATTAAAGGCAGAATATACCTTGCCTGATGTAAGCCAAAGTGTTATTATTACTCGTATGAGTGGAAGAACTCCAGTGCCTGATAAGGAAAGCATTGCTTCATTTGCAGAGCATGGAGCAACAATGGTTATCTTCTTAAGCACAGGCCTTCTTAAGGAACTTTCAAAAGAGC
>CAMODR010000229.1 GCA_946611495.1 uncultured Methanobrevibacter sp.
AAAATTAAATAAGACCTTAAAAAATAAAATAGAATTATAAAAACAAATCAATTGCGAATAAGACCTTAAACTACAAAAAATGATTATATAATTATTTAAATAAGGGGAAATGAAAATGAATAATAAATACATATGCATAATTCTAATTTTTCTTCTTTGCTTAATCAGCATAAGCTCAGCAAGCGCTGCAGAGGATACAGTTAATGCTGATGACAATCAAGAGCTGATTTTAGAAGAAAACATGAAGAGCGATATTTCAACCGCAAATAATCATGACAACACAATTTTAGAAGATAGCACTGAACTTAATGATGATGAAAATAAAAAGACATACCTAAAGGCTGGCGAAACTACAACAGGTACATTTAGCGAATTAAACGAAATTATTAATGGCAATACGGATAATTATATTACTTTAGAGGGTAATTACACCTATGACGATAGTAGCGATGCAAGTTTAAAAAAAGGTATTAAGATAAGTCGTGCAGTTACTATAGACGGCCAGGGCTGTACATTAAATGGAAATAATCTCTCACGTATTTTCTATATTAACGACATTAATGGAATCGTCATTAAGAACATCAATTTCATAAATGGAAATGCAGGTGAAGACCGTCAAGGAGGTGCTATCTATTTAGGGGATATTACTAAGAATTATAGAGTCATAAACTGTAATTTCACCAATAACACTGCAATATATGGAGGAGCAATGTGTCTTGGTACTGCAATCAACTGTACATTCACTGAAAACAAAGCTATAGGAGATCCTACCAGTTGCGGTGGAGCAATGACTTATGGTACTGCAATCAACTGTACATTCAATCTAAATAGTGCTACAGGAGCCATTGCTGAAGGTGGTGCAACCTACACTGTTGAGGCTTATGATTGTAACTTCACTTTGAATCATGTTGATGGAGGGAAAAATCTCGATGGCGACATTGAAGATTCTGGCGTTGGAGGAGCAATGTACGATGGTGTCGCAAACAATTGTAATTTCGTTGCTAACCCAGCTCCATTCAATGATGACAATGGAAATACATTCGCTACAGAATGTATTGGATGCACTTTTCATACTGCTTCATTAGACGGTTCCACATTCTATACCACACCAAATTCAGGAGAGATAATGCCAGTGAGATTTCTACTTGACAACGGAACTAGCATTGATGGGCTTAGCATTACAATAAAAGTATCATATAACAATGGGTCTCATGACATATATAACGTTTTATCTGGAGAAGGGTTGCCTATAAACTTATCAGAAGGATCATATCGTTCTTTTTTAACTTTGTTCAGTTATGGCGTTGAAAAAAATATAATTGTTTCAGAAAATCCTAAAGGCTCATTTACCTATCTAAATCAATTGATAAACATTGATTATCCTACAAATGATACAATATACTTGGATAAAAACTATACATATGACCCAATTATCGATTATCCCCTAATAAATGGAATAATTCTTAAACGTCCTTTAACCATCAACGGAAATGGATTTACAATAAATGGAAATGATGAAGCACAGATTTTCAATATAATATCAGATAATGTAAGCTTGAATGACATCGAATTTTCACATGGAAAAGAAAATGGAATTGATGAGGGTTTCTATGGAGGATCCATTTTTTGGTATGGAAACAATGGCCATCTTTCCGATTGTACTTTCCAAGACAATAATGCTAGCAAGGGTGCCGCCATTTACTGGGTCTCTCCACAGAATGATAAGTTAACTATTGATGGATGCACATTTATAAGAAACAATGGAGAAAGCATCATACACTCTTATGCTTTCCAAAGCCCTGAATTAATAATCCACAATAGCATCTTCTTGAATAATAATGTAGATTCTATCATGCCCTATGAAAAATATGACCCAAATTTAGAAGACATTAAGATAGATGCCGATTACAATTGGTTTGGACATAATGCTACAAATTACAGCAATAAGCCAATAGATGATGAAAACATTATCTGCAAGAATTGGCTCTTTTTAAATGGAACAGCAAACCCTAATAAGATTCCCTTCATAAATTCCTCAGAGATTGTCTTTAAATTATATTTATATAATGAAACTGATGGTGTATCCTATTATGACAACACACTTTTGCCAAGGATTAATCTCACATTAAGTGCTATAAAAGGAGATCTCTATTATGATAATTCAAGCTTTGGTGACCCTATTACATTCAAACCTACAGATATAGGGACTGCAAGCATAACTGCAAGCATAGAGGATGCCCAATGCACAATTGGATTGGAATCTACTAAAGCAGATGTGGAATTAGATATGGCTTTTGATCAATCAGAAATCGACTACGGTGAAAATGCAACAATTAAACTTGAATTCTATCCAAATGCAAAAGGAACAGTAAATATAACATTTACAGGCAATAAACGCAATTATACATTTAATGACATTAGCTTGAACAACACAATATTGATTCCAGGCCTTTTGCCAGATGAGTACCAAGTCAATTTAACCTATTCTGGAGAACATTACTTCCTACCTTCAAATGCAAGTGCTGAAGACAAATTAATTGTCAATAAAATCAACCCTAATATGACAGTTGAAGGCTATAAAATCTATGTGAATGACACTGAAGGAATAATGTTTACCGTAAGTTTAGTTGAAGATGCCACTGGTAATATTAATCTCAATGGAGACATTAAAAAACAAATTAATCTAAATGAAGGTAAAATAAAAGATGGAAAATTGGTCATTGAAATTGAAAACAAGGGTTTGGGAATCGGAAAGTACAATGTAAGATTCGATTATTCAAGCAATGACATTTACAAGAACTCCACCCTTACAAGCATTTCTGAAATCATGATTATAGAAACAGAGATCATTGCAAAAAACAAAACAATAGACTTGCTTGTAGGAGAAAAAGCAACAGTAAATTATACAAAAAACCCAAGCGATATGGTTGGAGACATTAGTTTTTCAAGCAACGCCACCAATGTAGTTAAGGTCAATCCATCTACAGGAGAAATTGAAGCAATAAGAGAAGGAATGGCAAGAGTTACTATTAGCTTCTCTGGAAGCGAAAATTACACTTCTTCAAATGCTACTGTAGATATAAAGGTGAACAAGGAGAGCACCCAATTGACTGCAGTAAACATAACTTCAGTTTACAATACTGAAAACTATCTTAAAGTCATATTAAAGGATAGCAAAAACAAGCCAATAAGCGGAGCAGAACTAACAGTACAACTAAATGGAGAAA
>CAMODR010000230.1 GCA_946611495.1 uncultured Methanobrevibacter sp.
AAAATTTTTATGAATTATTATATATTATATGATTTTGAGATATATCAAAAATTAATATTTCTTTAATAATTGTCCATCATTTTATTAAAAGTTTTATTTTCTAAAGTAAAGGGATTAATAATGCAATTTAGAACACCATCTAAAAAAGATTCAAATAAGAATATTGAGAAAGAGTTTAAAAATTTAAGAAAAGAGCTCTTAGACTTAACTTTAAGAAATCCTCTTCTTAATTTTAAAGCTAGAAATAGAAATCTCAGTATCATTAACCAATCACCAATAAATGTTTACAGGACCCTTGTTTTAGAAAATAAAAAGATGTTTTTCTCAGCTAATAAAAAGGAAAACAAGAAATCCAGAGCTCATGCTTTTATAGATCAAACCAAGGAATTTTTATCTCAAGAATCAGATAAGACTTTAAAGGCAGACCTATCACCTAGTGAACTTCAAAAAAGATTGTTCTATATAGACCAGCAATCAAAGACTATGGTTCAGGAGCAAGGTTACAATATCTTATATATTGCAATAGGTTTTATAGAATGGATTGATAAGAAAAAGCCTAGACAAAAGAATTTAGCTCCTTTAATTCTTATTCCTGTAGAGATGGAACGTAAGAAAGTAGGTAATTCATTTTCTCTCTCTTGGACTGGTGAAGACTTACAGAATAACATTTCCATTCAGGCTAAACTTCGTGAAGCAGGCATTGAATTGCCAAAATTTGAACAAACTTCCTATGTTGAAGGGGTCAATCATTATTTGGAAAATGTCAGAAAGGCCATTAAGCCATTTTCCAAATGGAATGTTAAGTATGATATTGCATTAGGATTCTTCTCATTCACTAAATTTGTAATGTATAATGACTTAAATCCTGAAAGTTGGGATGAAAATATAGATTTGACTGAAAATGAGTTAATTCAGGCTATCTTTAATCCAAGCAAAAATGTTTATGAGGATACCTTTGAAGAGGAAGATGTTGATGAAAAATTGCATTATAAGACTATGTATCAGGTTTTAGATGCTGACTCCTCTCAAATTGCTGTTATTGAAAATGTAAAGGCAGGACATAACTTAGTTGTAGAAGGTCCTCCAGGTACAGGTAAGTCACAAACTATCGTAAACCTTATTGCAGAGCTTATTGCAGAAGGCAAAACAGTTTTATTTGTCAGTGAAAAGATGGCTGCACTTGAGGTTGTAAAAAGCAGATTGGATAGTGTAGGACTTGGTAAATTTGTGCTTGAATTACATTCCCATAAGACAAGAAGGAAGAAACTATTGAAAAACCTTCAAAAGGCCACCAATGTTCGCTCAACCAGGGACTTAAAGCTTGATCAAACCTTAAGGAAACTAGAGAACTTACGTAATCAATTAGATGAATATGCAGAGATTATTCATCAGCCTATGGCTAAGGTTAATCTAAGTCCATTTGAATTATACGGTATGAAGGAATCTTCAGAGGATTATTTCTCACGTCAAAGCAGATTATTGCCTCTAGTTCGCTTTAATAATCCTGAAGAGTTATCCATGAAGGATTTAGATGATATGATCTTGTCATTAGAAAACTTATCTGAGCTTTATTCAACCATATCCAAGAATAATCCATGGAGTTATTGCAATCCAAAAAGTCTCCTTCCTGCTGATTTAAGGGAAATAGAACAGTTAATAAGAGACAGTTTAGAGTCCTTAAACGACTTTAGATATGAGATGGACATAATTAATGAGGTTTATGGAATAAAGGTGCCAGATACATTACAGGAATATGAGGATTCCATTACTGCTTTGAGTCTCTTGAATAGCCCTACTGTTAATTTAATTGACAGTTCAATTTTGCTTAGGAGAGAATGGTTTAACGAACCAGATAAGGCTTTACATTTAATAAAATTATTATCTAATTATCAGCATTCTTCTAACTTATTCAATAAGTTCACTGATTATCTGCTTATTGCAGATTTGGATACTTTAATTCATGACTTAAATAAGGACTTGAATAAGAAGTTCCGCTTATTTGGCGGAAATTCACATAAGGATGAATTGTCCAGATTATACAAGGGAAGTGTTCCATCTGAAAAAGAGGCTTTAAATGATTTAATTAAAGTCAGAAAGGAAATTAAGGTTCGCCAAAGTTTTAATGATAATGAAGAACTTGCTGTTAGGTACTTTGGTGACTTATGGAGCAAGAAAGCAGATGTTAAAGAGCTAAAAGAAGTTTCAATTTGGATGAGAAAGTTCACCAAGCTTTTATCTAATGGCACATTTAATGAAAGCACTGTTAAAATGCTTTCAAATGACTTGTTCCATCCATCAATCGATGAGGGAATCAATGATTATATTGAAAAGGGAAATAAGTTCTATGAAACCCTTAAAAAGCTAGAGTCTAAATTGAATCCTAGAAGTAAGATCATATTTAAAAAGGAAAGTGAGGATGTTCCATTTGAAAAATGGGAAATTCAGCTTAATAAATGGAAAGGACAATTGTCAAGTCTTCATTTATGGTCCCAATATTCAAATACAAAAAGGGCATGCATGAATACTCCTGCATCAATCTTCATTAAGACAGTTGAAAAAAGAAACATTAAGAAGGATGATGTAAAAGCGTTAGTCTTAGGTAATTTTGCTGACAGTCTTTTAAATATTGTATTTGCTCAAAATGATGTTTTAGCAGGCTTCATTGGAGAATTGCATGAAAATCGTATAGCTGAATTTAAGGACTTGGATAAGAAGATCATTAACCTTAACAGAAAAAGAATATTCAATAAGCTAAACAGCCAGATTCCTAAAATCTTTGGTGGAGCAAACGACCCTGAGGCAAAGGTTTTGGCAGGAGAGTTTACAAGAAAAAGCGGCCATTTGCCAGTTAGAACCCTTCTTGAAAAGGCTGGAGGAACAATCAAGAAAATCAAGCCAGTCTTTATGATGAGTCCCTTGTCCATTGCACAATATCTTGACCCTACAAATCCTAAATTACAGTTTGATGTAGTTATTTTCGATGAAGCAAGTCAAGTTAAGCCTGAGGATGCACTAGGTGCATTCATGAGGGGAAAGACTGCTGTAGTAATGGGAGATACTCAACAATTGCCTCCTACAAGCTTTTTTGATCAGATGACAGATAGTGAAAGCGGTGAGGAAGTTGCGACAGCATTGGATATGGAAAGCATATTGCATTTATGTAAATTGTCATTCCCAGTTAAAATGCTTAAATGGCACTACAGAAGCCG
>CAMODR010000231.1 GCA_946611495.1 uncultured Methanobrevibacter sp.
ATTATTTATCTATTTTTAAGGAGATTATTATGGAAAATAAGCTTATAAAACAAGATACTACTGATTTTATAATCAAAAACCATCCCGACATTAAAGGTTTACAGTATGTAAATGACAAAGTAAACTTTCCAATCAGTTGGCTAAATCAACAGGGTTACTGTGAATATACATTATATTTAGAATATTTAAAAGGCATTAAAACAGCTCCAACTAAAGCCATGACCACTGGTACTAAGGAACATAATAAATTGGAAGCTAAATTTAAGGAAACTGCAACTCCATCCACCTTTGATGATGCTTTTAAAGAATCTAAGGAAAAGGAAATTTTATCCCGTGAAATGTTTGTAATTGATCCTAATGAAGGCATTCGTGGATTTATAGATGAGATATGGATGACTCCTGATGAAATAATCATTATTGATGATAAGCCTGGAAATAGGGCTTATGCTTCCACTATGAATCAGGTTCGTGCATATTGTTTGGCTTTTAAGAATATGATTGGTGATGATAGTCGTATCATTAGAGGCGCTTTAAGGGAAAGGGGCACTGACAATATATTTTGGAGTGAAGTCTTTGATGAGAAGGTAGAAGAGAATATTCTATTTCTAATTCATCGTATGCATGGTTTGTTAGATGGAACAAGGCCTTTTATTCCTACTAAAAATCAAAATAAATGTAGAGCATGTAGGTATAAGTCTTATTGTGAACACAGGGCAGATATTTAATTAAAAATAATATTTTTTTTATATGAGAAAATTTTTAAAAAAAGTTATTAAATAGTTATTTTTATTTATATGAAAAAAGTTTTAAAAAAAGTATATAAAATAGTTATTTTAAAAAATAACTATTTCTGTTTTTATTTTATAAAGGTTTTATGGATGTTCTAGCATCAATGACTTGATATTGGATACCAGCATCCTCTAAATCTTTAGCAATGTTTTTAGTCATATCTCCAATAGCAAGAATTAATACATTTAATCCTTTTCTAATTGCAGATTGAGCCGCTTCACTTACTCCAAATTCAATATCGATTGGTATGTCTAAATTATTAGCTATTGCATGGGAAGTGGTTCCAATAGCTGCAACTTTATCAATGGATTCAAGACCATAATTCACATAAGATTTTTCATAGATTTCCTTTATTAAATCTAAATCTGCAGATCTGGATCCTCCATCTTTTATTGGAGGTAATGAAATTAATAAAACTTTGCTGTCTTTGATTTCAATGGTTCCCTTTAGATTGGTTAAAGCAACATCAAAACCTTTTTTAGTGTCTAATATTACATCAGCATAAGCGGAAGTTTGAGCATTAATTGATGCGTATAATCTGCCGTCTTCCATATATAGTCCTACTTCATCTCCTTCTTTTAAGTCTTCTTTTGCAATTGCAGGCCAAGTTGATTTGTAGTAGGTCATGGTTTCAAGAACACTGTCAGAGTATTTTCTAAGGGTTATTGCATCCTTTTTAACTTTAGCAATTCCTTTTTGAGTAATCTTATATGGTGCTCTTCCATCTTTGGAGGTAATGTATTCAAGTTCAGTTAATGTTTTGATATTTTCAGAAACTGCTTGGATGGTTATGCCTAAACGTTCAGCCAAATCTTTTTGCTTAAGGTTAGGTTCTTGTTTAGATATTTCTCCTAAAATTTGGAAATGAGTCAATGCTCCTCTTTTTTGTAATATCTCCATAATATCCCTCATCTTTTTTATTTAATAATTTTTACTTTTTCAAAATGTTAAATAGTTAATTGAATATTTGTACTTTATTTTATATAAAGTTTATTTTATAATTAATTAAAGTTTATTTGATTATGTATTTTTTAAATATGGTGGATAAGAGTTTAAATTTGATTTAAAATAAGGATATTATTTATTTTAGGAAAAAATGTATTAAATTAAATTAAAAAAAGAAATTTTAGAAAATTAGTATTCTAAAACTAATTTTCCTTCTAGTTTTTGGTTCATTAGATTTAAAAATTCATCTTTTTTATCAAATGGGATATAAGCACCACATGCAACATTATGGCCTCCACCGTTTCCACCTAAGCTTTGTGCAACTTCCCTAATGATATTTCCAAAGTGAATTCCATCATAAGCAAGAAGTCTTGAACAACGTAAGGAAACTTTTAAGTCTTGATTCTCTTCGCTTACTGGTGTAAATGCAATCATAGGTTTTCTCCAATCGCCAGAACTAAGTACCATTCCAGCTATTGTACCAACAACATTGCTTCTAATGCCTGTACCATCAAAATATTGTATATAATCCATTTGAACAATTTTACCTTCTTCTTCAATTTTTCGAATGTTTTCAGATAAGTAGGCCCTATGGTTTTTAGAGATGATTTCTAATTGATCTAGTGCTTCACTTCTGTCTCCAGATAATATTTCCAATGCAACATTTGGCTCATCATTTCTAACACATGCATTCATTGCAGTGGAAAATTCTGAAGCGTCTCTTAAGAATGTGTTTTCAGTTTCAGCAAGAAACTCATAAGTGTCTGCTATAACTAATTTAGGAATGTACTGTTCATATCTTTTCGGAATTTCATTCTTAATCATTCTGATTAGTTCTCCAGCCAATTTTCCTTTTTGCCTATCGCTTAAGTCACTAAGAGTAATTGCACGTTCGCCAGAGTCTCTTGTTGAATCTTCAATTTGCCTTGGTATTCCTATTCTTTTCAGCATTGCAATTGCTTCGTTTTTATTGTTTGTAATAGGCAATTTAACATCGCTAAAATAGGATAATGCAACATATAAAGGTCTTGTTTGCCTTCCATATAATGAAATGTCTGATTCATAACTGATTAAACCTTCAGATTTGGCATCTTGGAGAATGGTATTGTTCATTCCTTCCAATTTACCATTTTTGGTATTTTGCATATCTCCAATTGCTGCAAGAACTCCTATCCAACTAAGGTTAGTGTATCCAAATTCTTTTGCAAGAAGATAGCATAATCCTCCTCCGCAAATCTCTTGAGAACCGTTAATGCATTCCCCATCAACTTCAAAGAAGTATGGGTTGATTTCAAGATAAGTGTCATAATCAATTGTATCGCAGTAGTTTTTATCTCTAAGTGGAGGGTGATGGTCCAATATGAGGATTTTTGAATCTTCATTTGCATGCTTATCGACTGGCTGACCTGATCCAAGGTCTGAAAAGATTGTTAACTCATGTTCGATTTTCAAGTCTTCCAATACATC
>CAMODR010000232.1 GCA_946611495.1 uncultured Methanobrevibacter sp.
AAAATTAATATAAAATTAATATCTAATTAATAAAATTAATATAAAATTAATATCTAATTAATAAAATTAATAAAAAAATTAATTTGGTTTAGTTTTAATTTTTAAAAAAAATAAAAATAAGTATTTTAAATATTTATAAAATACTTATAAAATTATTTCATGTTTCCAAAGATTCCTCTCATGATTCCTTTGGTCACTTCTCTTGTAGCTGTGTTAATTGCTTGAGTTGCTATTTTCTCAGCAGGGCTTTTTGTCTTTCTTGATTTTGAACTTTGACCAGCCATTCCTTCCATAGCAATTCCAATAACGTCTTCTAAACCAAATCCTTTTTTAGGAGCTTCTTGGCTTGGAGCTTGTGTTTGGGTAGGTTGAGGTGCTTGCTGAGGAGTTTGCTGAGGTGCTTGACTTGCTTGAGGTGCTTGCTGTGGTGCACTTTGAGCCACTTCAACTTGTGCTTGCTGTTGAGGAATCTCTCTTATAGGTGCCTCTTGAGGTATTTCAGTTTGGATATTTGGATTATTGTCAATTTTATTCAACAATATCTCATAAGCAGATTCCCTATCGACTGGATCTTTATATTTGTCCTTTAGTGAAGAGATGTTCATTAATTCGGCTCTGTATGAGTCTTCTATTGCGCCGATATAACTTTGTGGAGGCAATATGTCTACCTTTTCAACAATGCCTGGAGCACCATTTTCTTCAAGGACAGAAACTAATGCTTCACCAGTTCCTAAATTGGAGATAACGTCTTTTGTATCGAATTCAGGATTTGGCCTGAATGTTTCAGCTGCAGTTTTTACAGCCTTTTGCTCTTTAGGAGTGTAAGCATGCAATGCGTGTTGAACCCTGTTACCAAGCTGTGCAAGAATGGAATCTGGAATGTCTGAAGGGCTTTGGGAAATGAAGTATAATCCAACCCCTTTTGACCTTATTAATCTTACAATCTGCTCGATTTTCTTTTGGAATGCAGGAGCCATATCATCGAATAATAAGTGTGCTTCATCAAAGAAGAATACGAATTTTGGCTTGTCCATATCTCCTACTTCAGGTAATGTTTCATATAATGTGGATAACATCCATAGTAAGAAAGTTGAATAAAGTTCAGGTGCTGTAGATAATTTTACAGAGTCTAATATATTGATTACTCCTTTTCCTTCATCATCGCAAACCATAAAATCGGATAAATCAAGTGCAGGTTCTCCAAAGAACATGTCTCCTCCTTGCTCTTCAAGGGAAAGAAGGGATCTGAGTAATGTTGTTGCTGACTTTTTAGCTATTGCACCATATGTGGATTCATAAAGTTCTGCATTATCGCTTACATGATTAATCATTGATTTTAAGTCTTTGATATCGATTAAAAGTAAGGACTCTTCATCTGCTACGCGGAATACTATGTTTAATACTCCTTCTTGAGCTTCAGTTAAGTTTAGTATTTTTGAAAGTAGTTGAGGACCCATTTCAGAGATTGTAACCCTGATAGGCAATCCTTTCTCACCATATAAGTCCCAGAATTCAACAGGATATGACTTGAATGTGAATCCTTTTTCTGCAAGATTGTATTTTTCCATTCTTTCAGTTGTTTTTGAGCTTTCTTGACCTATTTTAGCAAGTCCTGAAACGTCTCCTTTCATGTCTGCTAAGAATACTGGAACTCCCATGTCACTAAAAGCTTCAGCAAGTGTTTTTAATGTGATTGTTTTTCCAGTACCTGTTGCACCAGCGATTAATCCATGACGATTTGCTAAATTAGACAACAAATATATTTCCTTGTTTTCATTAGCTCCAACTAAGATATTGTTTTCTGCATACATGATAACACCCTTTAAATTTGATTAATTTATTAGATTATTATAATTTTGATATCTCATTATATTTCCTTATAATAAGATATCATTATAATAAAAGAATATTTACTATAATATAATTTATTTTAAGTAATAGTATAAAAAATATTATTTTTGATTTTTGTGATACCTCTTTTAATTTAGAATATTTTTTAGAAAACTATTTAGAAATAATGATTTATAAAAAAATAATGATTTCATTAAAAAAATAATAAATTATATAAAATAATAATAAAATATATTAAAGTATAATATTTTTATTCATTAGGATTAGATTTATTTACTCATTAGAATTAAATAGGATTAAATTAGGATTATTATATTGATTTTTATTAGGTGATGACATGTATGAAACATTAACATACACAGGTGGAATTCACAAAAGTGAAGAAATGAAGGAACTTATAGAAGATTTAGGAGGTTTTATTCTCCAATCTAACATATTACAAATGGAACTTGTATTGAATATGGCAGTTCCTATAGATGATGTTCACATTATTGAAGATAAGGCTAAAGAACTTTTAGGAGAAATTTCCATAGCTCCTATGGCTGGTTCTGAGATAGCTATTGTTTCTCCAACACTTGCTAGACATCACCTTCCTCACGCTGCTTGTGACATATCAGAATACCTTAGACGTTATGGTGCTAAAGACAATATGGTCGGTTTAGCTCGTGGACATGGTAAAGGAACAGCAGGAATAAGTCAAGAAGAAAAATACTTGATTGAAGAGCATGATATAGCTATTTTTGCTCTTGGAAGTTTTAAGCAATGCATTATCGATAAGGCTTATCTATATAATGATATAGACATTCCAGTAATTGTTACTGGAGCTCCTGAAATTGATTTGGAAGAATTGCCTGGTGTAGATGCATATGTTCCAGGATTAGGCAGAATTCCTCGCAGATTAAAAAGAGGGGAAAACATTCGTGCTTTAAAACAGCTTGTACAAACTGTTGAGGATCTTCTTGAGAAACGTAAAAAGGAATTAGCTCAAGACCCTCCAATTGCACCTTCAATTTTAGTTAAAAATGAAATTGAAAATCAGGTTCCTGCAATTAAAGAGGTTTTATCTCCTACTCCAATTACAAGCCAACTCAGTGGATTAAGAGTAAAATTGGATTATGATAAGTATCATGAGGTAATTGAAAATGTGGTTATTGGTGAAAACAAGTTAAAAGACATTGCTGACATTAAGAAATCACATTTCTATGATTATATACTTGTAGAACTCCTTACTGAAAGTTCTTTAGTTGATTAATCATTTTTCTTTTATTTTTTACTTATTTTTTACTTATTTTATCTTTAATTTTTATCTTTTTAATATTCATTTCTCAATCTTTTTCAAGTTT
>CAMODR010000233.1 GCA_946611495.1 uncultured Methanobrevibacter sp.
GATGATATGGGTGTTTGGATTTCCGGTTTCTTTGGTAGTGGTAAATCTCACTTCCTGAAGATTTTATCCTACATTTTGAATAGTCAATTGGAAGTGGAGGATAGGGAAAATCCTGGAAGTTTTAGAAGACCTATTGATTTCTTTAAAGAAGATAATAAGATACAAGATCCAGTTGTCATAGCAGATATGATTAAATCAAGCGGTGTCAGCACTGATGTTATATTATTCAATATCGATTCAAAAAGCTCCAATTCTTCTTCAGAAAAGGATAAGATTCTAGATGTATTTATAAAAGTATTTAATGAAATGAGAGGATATTGTACTGAATATCCATTTTTAGCAGATTTTGAGAAAAAATTGGATTCTGAAGGAAAATATGAAGAATTTAAATCAGTTTTTAAAGATATAAATGGTGAAGATTGGGAAATTGTTAGAGATGATTATTATTTCATTGTTGATGAAATCGTGGAATCAATTGTTAGTATTGGTTTCATGAGTCAGGACGCAGCTCAAAACTGGTCAGAAAAAGCTGAAGAAAACTTTAACATTTCCATTGAGAAGTTTGCTGAAGAAGTGGCTGAATATTGTGAATCTAAAGGAAAAAATCATCATGTTGTGTTTTTAGTTGATGAAGTGGGACAGTACATAGGTGATGATACTAAATTAATGCTTAATTTGCAGTCAATTACTGAGGATTTAGGAACCAAATGTCAAGGAAAAGCTTGGATTATAGTTACAAGCCAGCAGAATATTGATGATTTGGTGGATGTAAAAGGTCAGGACTTCTCTAAAATCCAAGGAAGATTCAAAACAAGGCTTTCATTATCCTCTGCAAATGTGGATGAAGTCATTAGAAAAAGAATTTTAGCTAAAAATGAAGTTGCCAATAATATGCTGAAAGCTTATTATCCACAAGTAGAACCTATCTTGAAGAATAATTTCAGTTTCACTGAAAGTGCTGAGATGAAAAATTATGCCAATGCAGATGATTTTGCATCAATCTATCCATTCATACCATATCAATTCAATTTGCTCCAAGCCGTTTTAACATCCATTAGGGAGCATGGAGCATCAGGAAAACACCTTGCAGAAGGGGAACGTTCAATGCTTGCAATGTTCCAGCATGCAGCTATTGAAATGATGGAAAAGGATGAGCAGTCATTGGTTCCATTCAATGTATTCTATGATGCGTTATCACAGTTTATTGATCACTCCCACAGCTCTGTTATCATTAAAGCAGGATATAATGAACTATTAACTGATTTTGATGTCTATGTCTTAAAGTCACTGTTCCTAATCAAATATGTCAAGGAAATTAAGGCAAACTTGGACAATATCACAATATTGATGATTTCACACATTGATGAGGATTTGCCAGAACTTAGAAACAAGATTGTCAAATCATTGGTAAGGCTTGAACGTGAAACCTTGATTCAGAAAAATGGAGACATCTATTCATTCCTAACCAATGAAGAACAGGATGTTAATAAGGAAATCAAGAATGTGAATGTGGAATTGGGTGAAATATTAAATAAGGCTTCTGATGTTATCTTTTATGATATTTTCAAGGAAAAGAAATACAAATACAATAATAAGTATAACTTTGCCTTTAACAAGGCAATTGATAATATAGATAGTGGAATGCATAAGAATGACATTGGCCTTAGAATCATTAGTCCTTATTATGATTTCAATGTGCAAAGCTCTGCTCAGACTACTTTATCTGAAAGTTCAGAGCAGGAAATGATTTACAATGCTTTAAGAGGCTTATCTCAGAATAATAAAGAGGTTATCTTACATTTAAATAATGATTTCACAGTATTTAAAGAGATAGAAGAAAGCCTGCAGATTGAAAAATACCTTCAAAAGAACAGCACAGAAATCAAGGAACATCTTAAAATAGCAAAAAGTGAAGAACGTTTAGAAAAGGAATCAAGAATTGTTATTTTACTTGAAAAAGCTCTTAAACAAGCAGATGTCTATGTAAATGGTTCTAAAGTTGACATTATGGAGAAAAATGCAAGTGAAAGAATCAATGATGCTTTAGGTGATTTGGTATCTAAAGTCTATCATAAGCTCACTTACATGGACTTTTCACCTGATAAATCTGATATTATTGCTACAATCAAGGAATCTTCTCAAGAAACTTTTGCTGGAGTGGAATCAAAAGCAAATAATGCTTTAAATGATTTGTATGCATATGTTGAAATGCAATCAAGCAATCATATCAAGCCAAGCATGAAGTCTATTCTTAATAGGTTCACATCTGCTCCGTATGGTTTTATTGAACTTGATGTAGAATGGTTAGTTGCTAAACTCTTCTCTCAAAAGAGAATTGATTTGATTATGAATTCTGAGATTGTTTCCTTAAAGACTCATAAAGCTGATGAACTCTTTAAGTTCTTGGATGGAAAGGATTTCAGGGAAAAGCTATTGGTTGAAAAGAGAGAAGGAATTAAAAGAAGAGATGTAAAGGCTGTCAAAATACTCTTAAAAGATGTTTTCAATGAAAGCATCAGTTCTGATAATGATGAACTCATTATGGACAAGTTTGTTGTTGCTTCAGATAAAAAATTGAACGATATTAATGATTGTTTAACTTATTACAGGACAAATGAGGATTATCCTGGCAAGGATGCTTTAATCGATGCAAGAGACTTATTGTTGGATGTAAAATCTAAAAAATCCATTAATCAGTTCTATAGTTTTGTAGTAGAAAAAGAAGATGAATTTTTGGATATGGGTGATAATACTTATTCTGTTATTCAATTCTTCACCAGTAGTCAAAAAACTTATTTTGATGAGGCAGCTAGAAACTATAAGATTTATGAATCCAATATGAACTTTATCAGTGATATGGAATTGATTGATATTGTTAATCAGATTAGAGATATTCTAAGAATGACTAATCCTTATTCCAGAATTAAAGATCTTCCTCAATTGAATGATAAGTTTGAAGAAAAACATAAGGAAATTATTGATAAAGAGAAAGTAACTCCAAGAAATGATATTAATAATGAATTAAATGAAGTTTTAGCTATTTTAGATGCAGATTATGAATTTAAAGAGGAATTGAATTTAAAATATAGAAATGATTTTGAAAATAGATTTAACAATTTATCTAAAAAGTTAACTAAAGCTAATGTGATTTCTGTTATTAAAGGAGTAAGCGATGAAGCTTCAATATTAAA
>CAMODR010000234.1 GCA_946611495.1 uncultured Methanobrevibacter sp.
TAAAAATAAGTAAAAATAAGTAAAAAAAGAAAAAATAAAAATAGATAAAAATATCTAAATTAAAGCATATCCTGCTTCGAATGCTTGAATATTTTTATCTTCAGTGCCTTTAGGCACACTATCTAAAATAGCTTGTTTTGCTGCATCTACTGAAACAACTTCAGTAACTTTAACAATAGCACCAATCATAACAATATTCGCCACGATTCTAAGACCAACATCCTCAGTTGCTGTTTTAGTAGCAGGTGCACGATAAAGCTTAATCTTGTGTTCAGCTACAAAATCAACTATCTCTTCTTCAACAATCATATCTGGGTCAATGATCAAAACACCTTCGTCCTTTAAGTCACCCATATATTTAATCAAAGCTTCATGAGACATAGCAACTAAAATATCTGGACTGGTTACCTTAGGATAGTCAATCTCTTCATCGCTGACTACAATTTCAGTCCTAGATGCTCCTCCACGAGCTTCAGGACCATAAGATTGAGTTTGAACAGCATTTATATTATCAAAAAGAGAAGCAGCTTTTCCAATGATAATACCTGCCATAATAACTCCTTGACCACCAAAACCAGCTATACGAACTTCAGTTCTCATTTAATCCAACTCCTCAAATGCAGACTTAATAGCTAAACCTCTATTGGAATTTTCTTCAACCAATTCCTTGATATTAGCGCTTAACTCTTTATGTGGCTTATTAGCAAATTCACCAACAATAATCTTGCCTTCCAATTCAGATTCATCCATTTTCTCTGCTCTTCTTTTATTAATGCTGTTTTCCTTAATGTATTGGTGCATAGATAATGGAGTTTTCATTTTATTCTTACGTCCAAAGTAAGTTGGACATTGGGAAACCACTTCAATAAATGAGAAACCCTCATTTTCCAATCCTTTTTGAATAGCTTTAGATAATTGTATAGGGTGAGTGGTAGTCCATCTGGCAACATAAGATGCGCCAGCTGCGGATACAAGCTCTGCCAAATCAAAAGGAAGATCTCTTGAACCGTAAGGTGCAGTGGTACCGAAACTACCTTTTGGAGAGGTAGGGCTGATTTGACCACCAGTCATACCATAAATATTATTGTTAATACAAATTACAGTAAGGTTAATGTTTCTTCTTGCAGCGTGAATCAAATGATTTCCACCAATGGATGCTGCATCACCGTCTCCAGTGAAAACAACTACATCTAAATCAGGGTTTCCAACTTTCAATCCAGTAGCAAAGCTTAAAGCTCTACCGTGAGTGGTGTGAAGTGAATCACATTTTACATAACCTGGAACCCTTGAGGAACATCCAATACCGGAAACCATTGCAATATTGTCAAAATCAATGTCAGTTCCCTCTAAGCCCTTGAAGAAAGTGTTCATTACAATACCATTTCCACATCCTGGACAGAAAATATGTGGCAATCTATCTTCTCTTAAATATTTTTTATAAGGATTTTCTTGTTTTGCCATTTAAACCACCTATCCATTAATCTCCTTAATTTTAGCCAATATCTCTTCAGGTTTATGAAGTATTCCTCCAATTTTACCTATTAAATGAACATTAGCTTCACCAGCAGCCACTCTTTCAACCTCATGAACCATTTGGCCTAAGTTCATTTCAGGAACAATGATATCAGTTGCAGTTTCTGCAATTTCACGAATTTCCTCTTCTGGGAAAGGCCATGGAGTATCAATTTTAAGAGATCCTACCTTGATGCCCTCTTCTCTTGCCTTTTTCATAGCTGCACCAACAGAACGATATGGAGAACCGCATGAAACAATTACAATATCAGCATCATCACATAGCTCTTTTTTAACAGAACAAATTTCCTTTCTGTTCATTAAGACCTTATTGCATAGTCTTTCAACCAATTTAGTGTGGGATTCAGGGTCATTAGTATCTGGATAACCTCTCTCATCATGAGTCAAACCAGTTACATGTATGTTAAATCCGTCACCAAATGCAGGCATAGGACTTGTGCCAGATTCTGGAGCATCATAAGGCAAGTATTGGCCATCTACCTTTTCAGGTCTTTGCCTTGCAACGATTTCAATATCATCAGGAATTACTAATTTCTCCCTCATATGTCCTACAACCTCATCAGCAAGAACAGTTACAGGCACTCTGTATTTTTCAGCTAAGTTAAAAGCCTTTATTGTAAAGTCAAAGAATTCCTGTACAGATGATGGAGCTAAAGCGATAGGCTCATAATCTCCATGAGAACCCCAACGTGCTTGCATCATGTCAGCTTGTGCAGACATTGTAGGCTGTCCTGTTGAAGGAGAACCTCTTTGAACATTGATGATTACAATAGGAGTTTCAGTGATAAATCCATAGCCAATATTCTCTTGCATTAAGGAAATACCTGGACCTGAAGTAGCAGTCATTGCTTTCATACCACTCCAAGAAGCACCTATAATAGCACCAGCTGATGCAATTTCGTCTTCCATTTGAACAAAGGAACCTCCATATTTAGGAAGTAAAATAGACATTTGTTCAGCAATTTCAGTAGATGGAGTAATTGGATATCCTGCAAAGAATCTGCAATTAGCAGCAATTGCACCTAATGCACAAGCTTCATTACCTTGAACAAAACGCACTTCTACCATTTATTCCACCTCTTTTTCAACATAAATAGCTTGATCAGGACATGATAATTCACATAAACCACATTTTGTACATCCTTCTTCATTTTCTGGGAAAGGAAGATATACATTTTTAGTGTTTACCTTATCAGATTTAGAATAAACTTTCTTAGGACATGTAGCAATACAAATATCGCATCCTTTACAAAGCTTTGAATCTATAATAATCATTAAATCAACTCACTAATTAAGAATAAAAGATAATAAATAAATCACTTATCAGAAAATAAAAATAGAATGGATTTAAAGATAAATAATTTAATTATCATCTTTTAAACTCAAATAAATACATTATAAAATTTAATTAAATACCTTAAAACATTCCTTAAATAATCAAATAATATTTAAGATATGAATTAACATTATTATTTTTGGTTTTATTTATTTAAATAATTTATTAATCTAATAATATATACAAAAGGCTAAAGTTAAACAAGTTAATCTATTAAATTTAAAAGAAGATAAAAAAAGATAAAAAACTAATTGATAAAACTAAAGAAAAAATAATAAAAAAGATAAAA
>CAMODR010000235.1 GCA_946611495.1 uncultured Methanobrevibacter sp.
GAAAGCAAAAAGAAAGAAATGGAAAAAATCGACTTGTTTAAAAACGATATTCGTTTTAGACGAAAAATCGAACATGTTGAAACAATTCCTGGAAAAAAGGCAAGCTATAAAAAAGTAGACAAATTAAATAAAAAGATCTTAAAGTATCTTGAAGATAATAAGATAAAGCTCTATAAGCACCAGGCATTAGCCATTGAAAAGACAAGAGAAGAGAAAAACATCATTATTACAACTCCTACAGCAAGTGGAAAAACCTTGGCATTTAACTTGCCTGTATTAGAGGAGCTAATCAGCGATAACGATTCCTGTGCATTGTATATCTACCCTGCAAAGGCCTTATCTTACGACCAGCTTAAGGTATTAAGAAACTATGAAAAGGAATTGGATGTGGAACTTAATGCAAATCCCTATGATGGAGACACTCCAAAGGCAAAAAGATACACAATCAGAGAGGAATCACGGATAATCCTTACAAACCCATATCAGATACACCATATTTTAGCTTGGCACCATCAATGGAAAAGATTCTACTCTAACCTAAAGTATATCGTCATTGATGAGGCTCACTATTATAAGGGAATATTCGGTTCAAATGTTGCATTTTTAATTAGAAGACTTAAGAGAATTGCAAGATATTATGGAAGCGAACCTAAATTCATCCTTTCATCTGCAACACTTGCAAATCCTATAGAGCTTGCTGAAAAGCTAACTGGAGAGGAATTTGAACTTATTGATGAGGACTCTTCACCAAGCGGCGAAAAGGATTTCGTTTTGTATAATCCATTTAAGGCAATAAGAAAAGATTCAAAGGATGAGTTCTATATGGACGAATATTCCAACTCTGTCCATATGGAAACAGAACGCATCTTCCTATATCTGCTGCTAAAGGACATACAAACACTATGTTTTACTGCATCAAGAAAGATTGCAGAGCTTATTGCATTATGGACAAAGCGTGACATGGCAAATGTAAAAAAGAGAAACGTTGATAGAATTGCAGCATATAGGGCAGGTTATTTAGCTGAAGATAGAAGGCATATAGAAGACGGACTAAAATCAAGAGAGTATTTAGGCGTAACCTCTACAAATGCCCTTGAACTCGGAATAAATATCGGAAGCTTAGATGCAGTTATCATTTCAGGTTTTCCAGGCTCTATGATTTCAACATGGCAACAGGGAGGAAGGTCCGGACGGACAAAACAGAAATCTCTTGTCATTCTAGTTGCATTTGAAAATCAATTGGATCAATACTTTATGAAAAATCCTGAATTTTTCTTTGACAAGCCTCATGAGAATGTTGTAATTGACTTAAATAATGAAAAGCTACTTCATAATCACATTATCTGTGCAGCAAATGAGCTTCCTATTACAATAGATGAGTTAAAAGAAGACTTTAATGTAGATGAGGAGTTTGTAGACAATATAGTTAGAAATAGGGACTTGAGAAAGAATATGGCTGGAATCTATATCTATCCCTATGACGATAGCCCATCATTCAACTTTTCCCTTGATCAAATTTCCAATGAAATATTCACAGTTATGAATGGAAACCATGTGATAGAGCATATGGAAAAGTCAAATATGTATAGGGAAGCTCACGAAGGGGCTGTCTTAATAAACCAAGGCCAAACCTATATTGTAAATAGCGTAAACCTAAAGACACACTTCATTAATGTTACAAAAAAGGATGTTGAGGCACATACCTTAGCATTGAAAAGAACAAATATCAGCATAACCAAAAAGATCAAGAAATATAAGATAGGGGAATTTACAGTCCATTTCGGAGAGCTTGAAGTTGAAGAGGACTACTACAAATACAAGCTTATGGAATATTCCAAGGTAATTGGAGAGTACATTCTTGACTTGCCTCCTCTTAAGTTCAATACAAAGGGAATATGGTTTACCATACCTGATAGCGTAAAGGACAAGCTGGAGGAAGTCTATAAGAATGATGATGAGGTATTTGCAGGTGGTCTTCATGGAACTGAACATGCAATGATAGGCCTTTTCCCACTTCATGTAATGTGTGACAGGTTTGATATAGGTGGACTTTCCACAAATTACCACGAAGACACACAAGAAGCCACCATATTCATTTATGATGGTTATGAAGGTGGAATAGGCATTTGTGAAAAGGCAATTGATGTGATTAAGGAGCTTACAAACTCTACAAGAAATCTTCTTAAGAACTGTGGATGCAAAAGCGGATGCCCTTCATGCATATATTCACCGAAATGCGGTAATGATAATAAGCCTCTTCATAAGAAAGCTACTGAGTTCATTTTAGACTATATGTGGGAGGAAATGAATAAGATATCTCCTGAAGAACTAGCAAGATTAGAAAATGAAGAATTCAATAAGGAAGACGCTGATTATGAGAATTTGAACAATTCTTCTAAAGAAAAAAATAATTCTGCAGAAAGTGATAATGATACAGAAGAAAACAATGAAGACTCTAAAGAAGACATTATTAAGGAAGAATATGATAGGGCTTTAGAAGAGTATGAAAAAGAGAACTATTCCATTTCAAAGGATATTCTTACAGACATAATCATTAATTATGATAATCAGAATGCAGATGTTTATTATCTTATTGGAAAAATATTAAGCAAACAGGGGGACAATCAAGGAGCATTATCATTTATTAAAAAAGCCATGACCATTGAGCCAGGACATGAATTGGCTAATGAGTTTTATTTTGAACTTAAAAAATAAATAAAAACAACACAAAATAAAAATAATAATTTAAATAAATAAACAAATAAAACTAAAAAAATAAACTAAAAGTTTCATAAAAAAAGATAATTCAGGTGAAAAAATGGAATTAACTGCTGAAGAACGAAAGGAATTACAGGAAAAAGTTAATACAGACATTAATTCAATACTTGAAAAGCATGAATTGCCTTATAGAATGGATGGAATTTCAGTAATGAAAACATCTAAAGGAACAAGTTTCTTAGGAAACATAAGGGTTCATGACCCATATAAAGTAAAAACAGTCAGAAAAGAAGTTGAAGACTACTTTGAAAGTTTTGGAAACGTGACTATAACCTCAAGGGACGTTGTACCTTGCTGTGAATTGCCATACACATACATTACTTTCCATATTGATTATCTAAACGAATAATCTATATGCTCTTAAACGAATAATCTATAT
>CAMODR010000236.1 GCA_946611495.1 uncultured Methanobrevibacter sp.
GTTTAATTATCTTCAATTAGAAAATTGTTGAATTATGTTTAATCGTTTAATTAATGAATTGATAGGAGGTATATAAATGGCTGATAATAGTATACTAAGACGTATTATTTCTCTAATTACTAAGCATGAAATACTTAGTATAGGAACTAAGTATTTTCCAACCACTGAATTAGAAACTGAGTATGTTCAAATGTTCAATTATACTCAAACCATGCTTATGGAAATTGATAAGGCAAATATTACTACAGAAAGTATTTTTACTAATTTAGTTAGAGATGTTGGCCGTGAAAATATTCCAGAAAATCATAGCTTTTATGAATTGCTTCCTGCTCAGAATAAGATTGATGAGTATGCTTTGGTAAGTAAGATCATTATGGGAAGCGATAGATATATGTATGTTGAGCTTTCAGAACCTTCCTACATTATTGATTATTTTACTGACATTATCATTAGGGAAAATGGTGAGATTATCGAAAGAAGCGAAACAGAAATCGTTTCCAGATTGATGAGTAAGAATGATGCTATCAGAATAGCAATCAAGCTTGTTGGAATTGGTCTTGACAATAATATTCGTGTAAGGGCTGCTGCAGGAATGACTGGTGCTGCAGCTATTGAAAGGTCAATTAAGTTTAATAAGGAAGTTGGAGATGTTCCTGGAGTGGCATTCACTAAATTAGGTGGGGAATATGCTCTTGTATTGGATACTCCATTTAAGTTAGGCCAATCTGAACATGCAGAATATCAGCATTATCTATTCATTGATATTGTGGATTCCACTAATTTCATTTCAAAGCATGGTAAGAATAAGCTTGTGGAATTGATGACTGATGTAAAGGGCTTTATGGAAAACTGTGAAGGCCATATTGAAGGTTATCGTGAAGGTGGAGATGACTTAATAGCTCGTTTCCCAAGCAAAGGTGTAGCTATCCGTGCTGGATTAGACTGTGCATGGTTTATTCTTAACAATGGTGCTAAAGTGAAAATAGGAATCGGTAGAAGCCGAAGAGAAGCAGGTGAACGTGCAAATATTGCAGAGGGAATCAAAGGATTTGGCCCATTATCATTGATTGTATTTGATCTTGCAAATGGTTTATATGCTTATGATATTCCATCAGACTTCTCAAGAACCTTGTGTGACTTATTTACCAATAAAAAAGGCAAGCTTATAACAGCATTCTTGTTGGTATTTATAATTTCCTATCTATTGGCAATCATGGGTCTTGGACTCTATGGATTCTTGATATTTATAATTGTTGTGACTTATTATACATTAAAATAGCTTTATTTTAATATTAAGCCAATATTTTTTTATTTGATTTAAATTGGAAAAATTGAAAATTATTTTATTTATTCGATCTAGTAAATTTAAAATTTATAATTTATTTAATGTAATTAAAGTGTTGATTTGGTGAATTTATGGCAAAAAGCAATAAAAATCCGGTAAAAACTATCTTAATAATCATTATTATAATAGCTTTTATATGTGGATTGGCATTAGGTGTTTCAGTTATTATGGGAGGAGGCTCCGATACATCTGAAGATGGTGATGTTCAATATGTGAATGTTACTAAGAATATTACTAAATATAATGATTCAGGTGATGTTATTCAAACTGAGGACGGTTCATATGTTGCGTCTTCTGATTATGTTGATAATGTAACTGGAGGAGAAAATGTTACAGCTTTCAATTCCTCAAATTCAGGAAATCTGTATTGAACTTGTTTCAAATTATTTATTCTTTAGTTATTTTTTTTTAATTTTTGCTCTTTTTAGCAAAAATAAATTATATCTTGTATTTTTTAAAATTATAAATTATTTTATATTTTATTAATAATTTCAAATTTCATTATTAATTTTATATTTTTTAATAATTTTAATTTTATTAATAATTTCATATTTCATTATAATTTTATAGTTAAGTATTATTTTTAAAATTATATTTTTATCATATTTTTTAAAGGAGATATTATGTCAAATATTAAAGTTATAGAAGGAGGAATATGTGCTGTAGAAGGGGTTAAGGCTGCAGGTACTCGTGAAGGCAAATATGGCCTTACCGTAATTGAATCAAAAGACAGCAATGCTTCTGCAGTGTTTACCTCAAATAAGGTAGTAGCAGCTCCTGTTATTCATACAAAGGAAATGATTAAGGGAGGCAAAGTCTCTTTAGTAGTTGCAAACAGTGGAAACGCTAATTGTTTCACTGGAGTGGATGGAATAGCTGACTGTGATAGGACAATTGATTTTGCATCTGAAAAAACAGGCATCCCTCGTAATGAGATTGCTACCGCTTCAACTGGTGTTATCGGCAGAAAAATGCCTATGGATATTATCTTGCCTCTTGTTGAGGAATCCATCTCTAAACTTGAACATTCTAATGAGGCCTCTACTGAAGCTGCCAAATCCCTAATGACCACTGACACTTACCATAAGGAATTTGCTGTTGAAACTGAAATTGATGGTGGAAAAGTCACTATTGGTGGAGTGACAAAAGGAGTGGGCATGATTGCACCTAATATGGGAACTATGTTATGCTTTTTGGCAACTGACGCTTCAATATCTTCTGAAGATATTAACAAAGCTTTAAAGGCTTCTGTCAATAAGAGTTTTAACATGATTGTCGTTGATGGTGATGAAAGCACAAATGATATGGCTATATTAATGGCAAATGGAAAGTCTGGCGTTGAAGTTGCTCATGATGGGCAAATCAATGAGAATTTCCAAGAGGCATTAGACTTTTTATGCATAAGCTTGGCTAAAATGATGGCTCGTGATGGTGAAGGAGCAAGCAAATTCATTGAATGCAAAGTCAAAGGAGCAAAAAGCGAAGAAGATGCGATTTTAGCTTCTAAATCTGTTATATCCTCATCACTTGTTAAATCTGCTATCTTTGGAGGAGACCCTAACTGGGGAAGAATAGTTGCTGCAGTCGGTTACTCCGGATGTGAAATGGACCAAGACATGATATCTGTATCTGTAAATACTGATAATGGAAAAGAGGCTATCCTAGTGGACCAAGGTAAGATACTTGCTTTTGACGGCACTTCTAATCTAAAGGATGCAGAAGAGATCATGCAGGAGAAAACTGTAAATATTCTTGTAGATCTATTCCAAGGAGATGGAGAGGCAACCGCTTGGGGTTGTGACTTGAC
>CAMODR010000237.1 GCA_946611495.1 uncultured Methanobrevibacter sp.
AAAACTAAAAAAAGATAATTAAAACTAAAAAATTAAAATAAAGAGAATTAAAAATAAAAAAAAGATAATTAAAACTAAAAAAATAAAAATAGAATAGAATTAACTATTCTATGTTACTTTCACTGTAAACTTAGTGCTTGTTGCAGTGAATGTATTGTCCTGAACAGAGTTTACAGTACAAGTGTAAGTTCCTCTAACTCTAATGGACACTTTAACTGAAGCGACTCCCTTAGAGTTTGTCTTAGCATTATAAAGCTTACCGTTTATAATGAATACTAAGCTTTTTCCTGAAAGTGCATTGCCTTTAGCTGTCTTAAAGGTAGCTGATAAGGTTTTAGTTGCAGTTCTCTTAAAGGTCTTAGCGCTTGCAGTTAATTTAGGAGCTTGTCTAGTTACATTAATTAAAGCAACTTCAAAGGTTCCATTATAATCATCATCACCTAAGAAACATAAAGCAAAGGTGTATAGGTCTGCACGAGGTAAGTTGATTTGTAATCTTACACCACCAGTTGCATTAGTGGTCTTATTATACATCTTACCGTTAAAACCAATTTTAACTTCCTTATTAGCAATAGGCTTACCTGAAGCATCAGTCAAGTTAACTTCAAAGTACTTACCGATTCTTCCATCTGCAGCTGCTACAGTCGCTGTCTTCATGTTTTGATATTGGATCTTAGTTTGAATCCTTTGTTTTACATTAGAAATGAACAAGATCTGATTAGAGACTGAAAGGTTATCGCTGTCAGTGTATTTGACAGTGATGGTTCCATTTCCATCAATAGCTGGAATGGAAGCCTGACCAGACATGTCAGTGGTTAGATTGTACTCATCACCATTTGAATCAATATTCAATACAGCATTTCCTATTGGATTTCCTTCAAGGTCATTAAGGGTTGCAAGAATTGAAGCTCCATTAGGCTCTAAAGTGATTGTAGCATCAGGAGTGGTCTTTACCAAAGCATTGATTACTCCATATTGTCTTGCATCAGAATATTCAGTTACAAATGGTCCATACATATCAAAGTCATTGTCAAAAGTTGCATAGATAATAAGGTCTTCAGTTATGTTTTCAATCTCTATGGAAGCCTTGCCTTCAGTCAAATTAAGGTAATCGCTATAGAATCTCTTATTGTTCTTAAAGTCAAAGATATCCACAAATATTGTCTCATTCAATAGTGCACCATCACTATGGCTAAGAGTGAAGTTAATGGTTTCAGATTGGCCAATGTATACATCTGCAGTTTCTATAATGATTTCACTTTTTTTGAATACATGGATATATCCTTCACTTTCACTTCCGTTATAGAAATGGTTTGGATTGAATTTTGCACGGATTATATAATGGCCTGCTGGAAGCTTGCCAATATCTACAGCAACAAAATCATCTTTTATAGCACTGACAGTCTCATTGAATAGGAGTTTTGACTCATTGTCATAGACTGTGACTTCAACATTTCCAGAGATTCTTTCGCCTGCTTTATTCATTAAGGAAATGTTTGCAATTACTTCCTCATCATCATTGAAGTAAGGATTTTCAATTTCAATTTCAGTGTCTCTGCCTACAACTGAAAATGATACAAGTTCCTCAGATGGGCTATGAGTCAAATTACCTTTGAAACTAGCAAAAACATTATAGTCGCTTCCTTCATTTAATTTAGAGGATTCGATGAAAATTGTTCCGTTTCCAGTGAAATTGTAAGTCTCCTCCAATGGAACATAGGATTCATCATCACCATAGTAGTTTTCACGAAGGACAACTTCAATTTCCCCATCGATTATATTGTCATTAGCATCAGTAAGGTTTAGTGAAACACTTGCATCCTTGCCGATTACAATGTTAGGAGCATCGATTGAAATGAATGTTTCAGTGTCATATCTTGCAACGTTAAAGCTGTATTCAGATTCACGATAGAACCTGGTTCCATTGAATTTTAATGAAACGGTATTGCTTCCTAAATAAAGGCCGCTTAAAGTTACAGGAATGTACTCATCATTAGATAGGACGCTTAAAGCTAATTCATCGTTTAGGTAAATGTCTACAGTCTCATTGATGATCTTTCCGTTTTCATCATATAAGCTAAAGTATAATGGGAAAGAATCAGAAGTGGAATAGGTCGGATGAGTTACTTCGATACTAGTTTCCAATTCTTCTAAAACAGCAAAAGAAGAGCTGTAGGTACATGGAGCGTATTCATCGTTTCCATCATAAGAGAAAACAACATCATAATATTCATATGGAGTCAATTCAGAAGTCGGAACTGAAACAGCACCGAAAATGAAAACTGAAGTGGAATTAATTAAGTTTCCATCCTCATCATATATGCTGATTAAAATGTTTCCAGGCAAATATCTGCCAGAATCATCCCATAAGAAAGCGCGTATGCTTAAGTTTTCACCATGGATAACTCTTGAATCCATTTCATATTCAATTTCAGAAGATTTTGGATAAGATACTATATTTAAATTTGCAATTGCAGAGCTATATGAATCATTACCTACATATAAAAGGTTTATTGTATTGTTTCCAGTTACAAGATCAGTAATGTCAACATAAGTGTCATAATCTACAGAGCTTTCTACAGTTGTAAAGTACTTTCCATTCACATAAACATCAACTGCATCAGATATGTATTCATTGTCTGCTACAAGATTGAATGAAATGCTTGTAGAATTTCCAACACAGTAGTCGTTATAATATGCATTAATCTTAGATTCCGCTTTAGATTGATTGGATTCAGAAGAGCCATTAGTGTCGCCTGGAACATCAGAGCCATTAGTTTCCCCTTCAGAAACATCAGATCCGTTGGTATCTTCACCATCAGCTAAATAGGAATCTCCTAATTTATTAAAACTTGTTTTATCGTTATCAGTATCCCCCACAGATACAGATACATCAGATACAGGTGTATCTGAAATGTCAGATGATGTATCATCTGCAATAACATCAGAAGCAGATACCATAGTTATGCTTAAGAATAAAATCAAAAGCATAGACAAAGCAAATATGCTTCCTTTAGTATTAAACTTCATAAAAACACCTCTATAAATGTTTTTTTAAATAAATATAATTAATTATTAAACAATGTCTTAAATTGACAATAAATAGATAGCAAAATAATAAAAGAACTTATGTACAGGTTTTAAAAAAT
>CAMODR010000238.1 GCA_946611495.1 uncultured Methanobrevibacter sp.
TTTCAAACTTAATTTAATGCCTTAAGGATTTTGAAAAAGAGAAATATAAAAAAATAAATACTTATAATTTAATATAATTAAACAAAAGCATAATAGGGGGAAATTTATGATAGGTGACGACGACTTTTTTATGCAGAATGCAGACTATCACTATGGGGCCACTGATGCAGAAAAGATGTATGGAAGAAACTATGATGGCTCTTCCAGTTATTATCCAGGATACATACCAGGCAGCAGCAGTGGTAGTACCTATAAATCCAGCAC
This sequence comes from uncultured Methanobrevibacter sp., assembly GCA_946611495.1. Taxonomy (GTDB): domain Archaea; phylum Methanobacteriota; class Methanobacteria; order Methanobacteriales; family Methanobacteriaceae; genus Methanobrevibacter. The sequence goes on from CAMODR010000238.1 coordinate 265, forward strand.
TGATGAAAATTCTGGAAAGGACAACGGTGGAAAATATTGCATGGCAGGAATTCTAATCGTTCTTTTTTTAATCCTTATACCAACAGTTCTCATACCTGCAGTTACAGATTCAATGACTAATTCAGTAACAATATATGATATGGAAATTACCAGATACAGTCATTCAAGCCAGTATCATTCAGAAATCGTTACAGATGAAGGATATGAGATTAACTACAAGGAGCAAAGCTATGGAACTCATGCAATAAATGTTATATTCTACTCAAAAAATGGAAAAGTACTGTATAATGACAGCCAATATGTTGGAACTAGCTATCTTGGAGAAGTGCCATACCAGATAACTCTTGATGAAAAAGCAGATTATGCAGTATTTGAAGTATACAAAAACCAGTTTGATATTGGCAAGTGCATATACCGTGAAAGAGTGGATGTTGATAATGTTAATGTGAAAAAAGAGTTTATTAATTATGATACTTTGTATGATTACAGTTAATAATTCAATAAAAGCTTTTAAATGTTAATCCACTGATTTATCTCCCAAGAATTCTCTAAATGAGAATTTTACTAATTTTTTATTTTTATTTTTCATTTTTTTATTATTCTGATAACTTTTTTTAAGCAAATAATTTATTAAATGCTCTTTTTTTAACTAATTAATTTTTAATTATACTTTTTTCCATACATATAAAAATTGCAAAGCTTTATAAACAACCACGTTTATATTATTGTTCCGGAATAAAAAGAGTGACTAATGGAATATTTTTAAAGGACAAAAACAAAAGAATAGAGATGCCTTAAGTTAAAATCGGCCGTATCATGACCTATAGCGCTTAAACCATCTCCATTGATATGTTCTTTAAAGGAGAATTTTATAAAAAGGATAAAAGGAAGATGATGGAAAAAGATTTGATTTATGTAGATGCATCCTGTAGAGAAAATGAAGATATTGGATCATGGGCAGTTGTAACAGAAAACAAGCAATACAGTGGATTAATTGGTGAGAAAAACCTGCATAGTTTCTATTGTGAACTATATGCTGTACATCAAGCATTGTTACTCTCCAAAGAATCTGAGAATGTTGTTATCTATTGTGATAACCAAGGAGTTGTTAGAATGCTTAACAAAGATATGGCAGAGTTTACAGAAGTGATAGATTTCTCTAAAAAGAGAGACCATAACTTTTTACATGAAGTCTATTATTCTTATCAGGACATGCCAAATGTAGAGATTTGCAAAATTGACAGATCCAATAATAAGGTTGCAGATAAAGTGGCGAGAAATATGTTAATGAAAGGAGTTTATACCAAATGAAGCATTTTAAGAGTAGTAAAGAATAGTCTGAATTAAAAGAAAAATTAACTAAAGTGATAAAATGAAGGCAATAACTAAGAAAGTGGAAATAGAATTGAAAAAACTTGGCCTTACACTTGTTGAGGTTGAAAATGAGAACATTATTAAGGCATGCACAGCTAAGATTGTACTGGTAGATAATTTAAACAAGGAAGGAATCGATTTCGATGAACTCGAAGAAAAGATCTATCCAGATTCCACATTCATCAATCAAATGATTTTTCATCTTGACAATGGAGGATCTTGGAAAGATATGGTTTTAGAATTCTTATTCAAAGGGATTTATTACACCCCAGAATTACAAGATGCCCTAGAAACTCCCATAGAAGAATAGATTAAAATCTATTCTTTTTTATTAAATTTGAAAATCTGTCGTGCATTCACATATAATTTATGTGCATATGCGTGTATGTATGTGTATGATGTCTATGATGCGTATGATGTGTATGATGTGTATGTAAGAATTTCATTTTTTAGATTTGAATAACAAGTTTATTTAAATCAAATACTGCTTTTATTAAATGAACCTTTTTTATAAAAACCCTAAAATTTTTTAAACATCATTTTAATTATTTGAATAGGAAATAGAATGGCAAAATCATTTGAAAATTACTATTTTCTAGACAATAATCTTCCAAAGAAAGAACTCTTATTTTTACTGACTTTAAGATCTAATTTAGACTCAAAATCAGGTTCAATCAATCTTATTTTATCTTCATAGTGTCTTATCTTTTTAATATGAACATCCTGATTGTCTGCAAGCTTAATTATATCCAAATAATACCAAATTCCAGTCTTATAGGAATTTACAGCCAACTCATCATATTTTCCATCAAAAATACTATTTAAATCATCACCAAAAGTGAAAAATAGATTAGTCAATTCGAGAATACGAAGATACCATTCCTTATTGACCCTTTGTGCATAGGCATCATTGGTCATTTTCCTTGTATTTGAATCACCAGAATTCTTAAAGGTAACTGCAGTTATCTGAAATATGCCAGAGACTTCCCAAATTGATTCCATTTCTTTTTCTTCATCCAAATGACTGTTTTTTATTGAATTTAATATTTTAGGAGATATATTGATCATTTTTCTAATATATGGAATTATCTCTGTGACTTTAGCCTTTTCTGCTTTTAGATAGATTATATTCAATTGGGCATTAAAATCATCAGGATTTCTTTTTACGGCAGATTCATAATAGCTTAATGGTTTTTTAGGATGAAAATCCTTAGACTTTTCAGTTATGGAAGTTTTCTTTGATTCAAAAGTCTTTTGATTGGATATGACATCATCAGTAAGCTCTATAACCTCAAATGCAGAATACTCTCTGCCACAGCTAGTGCAAATGTACATCTCTTCCTTTCTATCAAATTTGTTGCCACCACAATCCTTGCAATGAATTTCCATCATATGATTTTCCTCTTTAAAGACTTTTCATATAAATATTATTTCTTTATTATTTAAAAATTAAACGAAAAAGTTTAAAATAACTCTTAAAATAATTAA
>CAMODR010000239.1 GCA_946611495.1 uncultured Methanobrevibacter sp.
TATTGAATGATTCTTTCAATAGGAACAACAAGAATATCACGTGCACCTGCATTTCTAAGCTTGTTTACAAGTTCAAAGACCTCATCCTCTTTAACTACTGCTTGAACAGCCATTGTTTCTTCTTGGGAGAGAACTTCAGATATTGTAGGTCCGCTCATTGCAGGCATAACCTTTTGGACTTTGCTTAAGTTTTCCTTTGCAACATTCATCATAACCAATTTTTTCCTATCGGCTTCCAATACTCCTTTAATACTTGTGCTGACAGCTTCTACAAGGTTATTCTTTTCCTTGTAAGACTCCTTATTTGCAACTAGCTTGATTGAGCTATCAAGGATGGTATCAACAATCTTTAAATGATTCATGTTTAGGGTTGTTCCTGTACTTGTCAAGTCGGTTATTGCATCAGCTATTCCAATGAATGGAGCTATTTCGGTAGATCCGGTAAGTTTAACTATCTTTATGTCCAAATCGTTTTCTTCAAGATATCTTCTTGTGAGATTTGGAAACTCTGTAGCTATTGTCATTCCGTCTTTTAAGTCGTCTTTTGTTTGAATGTCAGAGCTTTCAGGAGCTGCTAAAACAAGTCTTGTAGCACCAAACTGTAAGTCTGTAAGGATTTCAACTTCTGCTCCAGCTTCCTCTATTAGGTCATAGCCTGTAATTCCCATATCACAGATTCCTTCCTCTACAAATTCAGGAATATCTGCTGCACGTGCAAACATGACGTCTATATTTTCATTATAGGTTGATGAGAATAATTTTCTATTTGATGAATCCTTTAAGCCTAATCCTGCTTTTTTTAATATGTTTACAGAAGGATCGCTTATTCTTCCCTTTGATGGGACTGCTATTATGATTTTCATTTAAACACCTTATTTTTATAAATTATTATGAATTTGATTAATTTCTTTTTAAAATATTAAATTAATAATCTTGTTTTAATGTTTATTTCTATTTATTTTTATTAATCTTTGAATATTTAATTATTTAGTTTTAGTTGGTTTTCTTGTTTTTTATAATTTGTTTTTTAGTCTTAGATATTTGTTTTAATATATAGAAACAATTCTCGAAACAAATATTAATTTAAGAAATTTATTTTTTTAATTTTTTCTTTTTTATAGTTTAAAGTATATATACTTTTTGTTTAATATTTTTAGTAATTCTTATATGTTTAATTAAAATTTTATAATTTTTACTATCAAATTTTTAAATTTAATGCAATAAAATGCCATTTTTATGCTATTTTTTAGAAAGTTTTAAATATTAGTATGTTTATAAGAATATAGTGTACTTATGAAATAAGGCCTCTAAGGCAATATTTTTAAAATATATTTGATTAGATAGTTTATTTTGAAACTATTTTCAAATCATAAGTATATGTTTTTATTTAAAAAATTTAAGGAGATGTTAATTATGAGTATTCCTGTAGCTCCTATTGGAAGAATCATTAAAGAAGCTGGTGCTGAAAGAGTAAGTGAAGATGCTAAAAAAGAATTAAACGCATACGTAGCAGCACAAGCTGAAACTGTTGCTAAAAAAGCAATTGAATTCGCAGCTATGGCAAAAAGAAAAACCGTCAAAGCTGAAGATATTGAATTAGCAATTAAAAACTTATAATTAATAAAATCTGAAATAATTCTTTAATTATTTCATTTTATTTTTTATTTTTATCTTTTTTTAACTGATTTATTGATTTTTTTTATTTTATCTTTTTTAACCGATTTATTGTTTTTTTATTTTTATAGATTCTCTTTTTTGTTTTTGTGTTTTGTTAGCTTTTTTTGGTTTTGTTTTTGTGTTTTCTTATTTTTTTTCTAGTTTTTCTAGTTTATTTATTTCAGATACTATTTTTTATTAGGTTTAATATTTTTTGTTTGCTTAAATAAAATCTGATTTAAATTTATTAAACAGGTTTAAATATTAATTAAACTTAAAAAACTTCTTTAAAATTAAAACAAATATTTTTTATATTATAAAAAACAAATTTAGAAATATAAATATAAAATATAACTAAATAATTATTTTTTAAAATTTGGATTTATCAAATAAATTACTTTGGGGATTTAAGATGGCAAGAAGAAAAAATGAAAATTCTACATTAGATTCTTATTTTCCAGATGATAATTTAGATGAAAATAAGAAAGAAGAAGGATGCAAGGTTTGTGGAGATCCTATTGATGATAAAACATTTCAAAGATGTCGCAGTTGCTTAAACAAGCTTGCATTAATAGATGATTTAAACGAGCTTTTAGAATATGTCTCTCCAAGCGAAAGCTTTAGGGAAATTGACTTGATCAATAAGGGCATAAAGCGTTTAAAACTCAATCTTCTTATTTCAAAATTCCTCAAAGAAGAGCTTATTTTAATTAATCTTGATGGTATGTTCACTTTAAACAACATTGACTTTTTAAATGATTTCCTTTTAAAATATGGGGAAAAGGAAAGGCCACTTAAAAGTGAAGACTATCCATTATATGAAAAGGATGATTATATTAATCTTAATGACTATTCCAAATACATTAAAATCAAGTTCAATCCTAGAATCGATAAGTGGCAAGTTGAGTTTTATAATGATAGTGGTCTTGCCCAAACAAAATCCTTCTTTGATTCATTTGATGCAAATAAGGAAGCTATTTATTACATTCGCCAATTAGGCGTTGTCGGCTCCAGCAATAAAAAGGAGGAGAAGTCTAAGAAAATGCTTTACTCTTCATATGAAGGCATTTATTACAGTCCTCGCCGAGGCATGTGGGGTGCTAAGGTTAAAGGATTTAAGGGATCTAAGTTTATAGGCCATTTCAAGACTGAAGAGGAAGCTTATAATGCAAGATTAAAGTATTTGGAAAATAAGGAAAAGACCAGACAAAAATTCATTTCAGAAAAAAGAGGATTGAAATCCAGCCTTATATCCCAAAGCTCTGGTGAACTTGTTTACTTCAGCAAACAGAAAGGCAAATGGATTGTCAGATTAAAAAATAAGGAAGGCCAAATAGTTAATGTTGGCCAGTTTGATACTGAAGAGGAAGCTAATAAGGCTAAAGAAGAGTTCCAAAAAGAAAACAGTTAAATATTTTCTTTCAGGGTCTTTATTTCCTCAATGTCTAATTCTGTAG
>CAMODR010000240.1 GCA_946611495.1 uncultured Methanobrevibacter sp.
TTTGAGGAATAACATGAATCAAAAGCTAAATGATATGGCCAACATAGGATTATCCCTATTAATCATTGCAGATTTAATTCTATTAACATTTACACTTATTTTTGATGTATCGCTACATACATACCAAACCATAATAGCTTTTGATACCATATTATGTGTTATTTTGCTTATCGAGTTCTTTTATAGAATGTCAAATGCAGAAGACAAGAGAGATTTCATTGCAAAAAACTGGACAGAACTGATTGCTGCAATTCCTTTTGACCTTCTGATGTTGCCGTTTGTCTTAAACTATACACGTTTCCTAAGACTTCTTAGAGTCTTAAGATTCATTAAGGTGGTTGCACTATTTTCACAGTTCTTTGAGACAATTGGAGTCTTCTTAAAAAAGACTTATCTTGATGAAGTCCTTGGAATGGCATTGCTTGTCATTATTTTCTCTTCACTGGCATTATACCTGTTTGATCCAAGCATAAACAACCTATTCAATAGCCTATGGTTTGTAATAGCCACAATAACAACTGTTGGATATGGAGATGTGGTTCCAAACACAACAATAGGAAAAACCATTGGATTGTTCATTCTCATTGTAGGAGTTCTCATCTTCAGTGCAATTTCAGGTGCTATGGCATCCTACTTCACAAGAAAAATATACCATAGGGAAGGCATATATGACATGATGAATAATGATGACTTAAAAGAAGAGTTAAACAATACTAAAGAAGAATTAAAGAACGTAAAAATAGAACTTGAAGAAAACAAGCAATTGACACAAGAATTAAAAGAAGAAATAGCTATTTTAAATGAGAATTTAAAAAAAGAATGAAAAACCAAAGCCATTTAAAAAAAAAAATATATCATTAAATAAAAAAAGAACAACTACTAAAAAAAAATAAGAAATGAAAGAGATTAAAATAAATAATTTTCATCCTAAAAAAAAGAAAAAATAAATTATCTAATGTTTAGCCATAAAATCAAGCACAGCATCAGATAAAACATCTAAATTGGATAAGTATTCCTCATACCACCTATTTCTAAGCTTTGAAATAACATAAGCCAAAGCACCGGATCCAATACCCACTACAGTAGTGTCAAATGCAACAATCAATGATTCAGATAAAGTGTTTACATCACCAGAACCAAGTGCTGCAAGACCTGTACCTAATGGAATAAGAGTACCCATCAAACCAAGGGTAGGTCCAATACGAGTAATGATATCAGTTATTTCAAGAGACTTGTCAGTCAATCCCTCTTCATTTTCAATTAGCTTACGGGCAAATGCCTCTCTTGTATTAGGACTCATGTTTTCAGTGCTTGCTATCTTAATCAAGATATCCTTTTGAATCTTTGGAATGGTAGAGTTAGCTATTGTTGACTTTAATGAATCAACAGAAGAGGAATTGGAAATATCTAAAATCAGATTAGACACTTCTTCCACTGAAACCTTTGTTCTTGAAGTGTATTCATAAATAAGCCCTCCAAGTGAAATCACTACAACCACAACAAAGATCAATAGTATAATCACTACAGGAATCAAAAGACTTTGTGAAATTAAGTTAAGTCCAGTGGTTAAGAAGTCACCACCAGGAATTGTCATTGCCAATATAATCACCTATAAATTAATAATTAATATTCTTTAATAAAACTAAATGTCTAAATTACTTTTTGTGAAAATGTTTGATTATAATTTAATCCTAATTCTAATTTTAATCTTTTATTTATCTTCTAAACAAATATAAAAACATCATTCCAATCTATTATGTCTCTTTTTAAACAAGTATCCTAATCCTAAGAAAACTGCTAAAAGAATAACAATAACCGCCATTGATTCAATAGGCATTAAGGTCAACTCAGTAGATGGGTTAGCAAATACTGGAGCCATATTTGGAATAATGAAACCTAAAATGAAATATGCAAATGCAAATATTAAAAGCATGCTTCCAAAGATGATGGCATACTCTGTAGTCCTATAATCATCAACGAAATCAGAAAATACATAGAATATTATCATCACTAATGCTAAAAGAACAACCAGTATAGCTCCTGAATTAATCATTGTCAAGGTCAGGCTCAAGTTTTGAGCCCTAAAGAGAAAGCTTGGAGCCATAAGTGCAGTTGAAATCAGCAATAGGCTTAAGGATATAGGAATGAAATCAAAGTAAAGCAGGCATTTCAATGCAGGAGGATACCATTCCATCTTCTTCCAATAGAATAATGTAACTAATCCAAGAATAAGGCAAATGATGCCCATAATTATATAGTAATAGAAACTAAAGAATGTTGAGCTTAATATCCTCTCATAAAATGGGGATAAAAGAAGGATTATTGCAAATATAATGATTGAATAAGCTAAAACAATCATAATATGCTTTTTCAATTCAAATCCAAAGAATTTTGATAATAACCCTACCTCAATTCCTAAAAGGAGAATTGCTGCCAAGCTTATTACTGCAAACACGCTGAATAAAAGTTCCATATTATCACAAAAGACATATTTTAGATTAAAATTTTAATCAAATAAATAATTCAAACACAAAATTACATAATTCAAATCAGACAAAACAATAATAAAAAAATTATTGAATTAATGATTTTTTAAAGTTTAAGATTCTACCATAATCAGATTACCCGTTTTCGAATCTCTATAAACTTTTCCTTGTTCTACATAACCTTCTCCAGACTTGTCTGAAGTGTCTGGAGTGCTGTTTAACTGTTCTCCCTGTGTCACATTTGTGATTTCGCTTATTGACTCCATAGTTGATTGTCTCTCTTCAGGAGTCATGTCACTGAATATGACACTTTGTAAGTTCCAGCCGATAACTGCAAAGATCAAGAATCCTAATGCAAGAACAAGCATTGCATCCACAAGGTTTGTGGTTCCTGCCATAGGATCTTCCTCTTGACGTTTACGGCGTCTTGCTTTTTTTCTAACCATATAAAACCTTCTTAATTCAAATGAATTAATAAAAATAATTTCTAAAATATTCTTAAATTGAATAATAGTTCTTTAAATTAAATCACTACAAAACTATTAAATTATTAAAATATCTCTATCTTTATATTTCATTATGATTATTAATATACTTATCTTTTATAATTGAA